>JAITJV010000239.1 GCA_031278755.1 Treponema sp.
CCTGCCCCGCCGCCGGTACCGGGGGCCCCCCAAGCCGTTCCGCGAGGCCGGGGTATTTTTCCCGGATGATCCGGAGGTTGTGTTCCCAACCCATTTATCGAAGTTCTAAGCGGATCACCGTATCCGCCCCCAGGGGCGTTCCGGGGGCGGGGCTCTGGCTGCGTACCCAGCCGTCTCCGGTTATTTCAATGTGCAGGTCGTCCCGGAGGAGCAGGGGCAGGAGTTCCCGTTTGGAAAGCCCTGAAAAATCCGGGATTGTTTCGTCCACCCGGGGGACATCCTGGGGAGGGATGATTACCGACCCGGAATGGCTTATCTGGGGATTCCTGCCCCGGGGTATCCCCAGGTAGTCCACCAGGGCCTCCGCGGCTTCCCGGATGGGAGGGGCGGCGATACGGCCTCCCAGGTAGTCACCCTGGGGTTGTACGATAACCAGGTACAACACCAGGGAGGGGGATTCCGCGGGCAGCAGGGCTATGCAGCTGGCGATAAAGTCGGTGGCCGAATAGGTCCCGGTGGCGGGATTGATGATCTGGGCGGTACCGGTTTTAACCGCCAGGGATAGATCCTCCACATTGGCCCGCCAGCCCGTCCCTATACCGGAGGTAACATCTACCATGTAGGACCGCATAGCCTGGGCGGTTTCCGCTTTGATGACCCGCCGGGGATCGCCGGATTTGTAGTCCCTCGCCTCTTTACCATCGGCGGATACGATCCGGGAGACTATCCGGGGAGGCACCAGCACTCCGTCGTTGGCCACCGCCGATGCGGCCTGGAGCATCTGCATCGCGGAGACGGCGATCTCCTGCCCCATGGCTATGGTGGGTTTGCTCCGTTCCGACCAGCGCTCCACCGGCCGCAGGAAGCCCGCCGTTTCGCCGGGATTGCCCGAACCGGTGCGCGTTCCAAAGCCGTAGTCCCGCAGGCGTTCATAAAATAAATTCCCCGAAAGCCGGTCGGACGCATAGGCCGCCCCGGCGTTGCAGGAATGTATGATGATCTCCCTGGCGGTAACGCGGCCGTGGGATCCCAGGCAGTTTATGACGATGGGATCCCCCCTGCCCGTCGCCCGCTCGTAACGGCCGTTGCAGAAAAAACTTGTATCTTCCCCTATGGCCTCCGCATCCATGAGGGCGGACAGCGAAAAAACCTTGAACACGGAACCTGGTTCATAGGCCCAGATGGCGGGCCTGTCCATGCGGTCCCAGTCGCCCGAGGACTGAAAATCATTGGGATCAAAACCGGGCAGTGATGCGGAACCGAGTATGTCCCCCGTCCTGGGATCGGCGGCCATGAATATCACCGCCTCGGCGTTGTTCTCCGCAAGCACCCTGCCGCCTATGCGTTCAAGGATATACTGGACATTGGCGTCCAGGGTGAGCACGACCTGATTGGACGGCCCTCCGTCCGGGGGGACGAGATCCTGTTCAAACGCATACTCTATTCCCGCAAGGCCGTTGTTGCCGTCTCCCACAAAACCTATGATTTGGGCGGCAAGTTCCCGTTCCGGGTAGATGCGGCCTACAATGGGCTCTATGTTCAGGCCCCTCAGCCCGCCTTCCGCCCGCGCCGCTTCCAGAAGCTTCACCGTAGATTCGTCCACCTGTTTTTTCAGGTATATAAAATCGCTGGGAGATTCTTTTATGCGCCCGTCAATTTCATCGGAAGGCATTTCCAGGATGGGGCTTAAAACCCGGCTCAGTTCTTCCGAATCCTCAACTTCGGGCCGCCATACGCTGATATTGGCAAGCCGCGTCTGCAGGGCCAGTATGCGGCCGTTTCTGTCCAGAATGGAACCCCGCCCGGCAAGGCTCCGGGATCTTTCCGGGGGAGGGGGGGGTTCTTTGCCCAGCATGAGAAACCCGTAGCGTATCAGGACCGCCAGGGCGGCAAGGGAGAGGAGGGAAATAAAAACCAGAAAACGGCCCTTTCTAAAGCTGCTCATTTAACGCCCAGCACCCTGCCTATGATATGATCCGCCGGAACAGCGCCGTAGGAGCGGGAATCAAACGACTGCGGACCGTTGTCTCCCAGCGCCATGAAATACCGCCCCGTAATTTCCACACACCGCTTCACCGCAAGGCCGCCGGAGGGAGTATAAAAAACTACTATTTCTCCTTCCTTCGGCGCGTTCCATCTGACGATATAATTCTTCATCCAGGGCAGCCGGAAACCGTAAACCAGCCGGCTTATCACCAGTATGCTTCCCGGCCTGATGGAAGGGTACATGGAATTTCCCTCGGCAATCATCAGATCAAAAATGAAAAATTTCAGGAGCAAACCCAAGACAAAGGCCCCCAGAACCGCCTTTCTCATACCGGGAAGTATAATCATTGTGCTTCATTGTGTCGATAAAGAATATCATGCGGGATCTTATCGCCGGGCAGCGGGTTAGGCCAAGAAAAGAACCGTCGCTTCTCTCAAAAGCCATGGAACTCAGGACTGATTCCGGCGTCCGTACAAGCGCGGACGGCGTCGGGCTGATACGGCAAAAACCCGTAAAAACGCGGCGTTTTATACGGGTGAAAAAAACAGAGCGGAAAAAAGTCTTTTCGGGAATTTCGGAAAAACCCGCCCGGATGGTCCTGAAAACAGCCGCCGCGCTTAAAAAGGCGCTGCCCGGAAAGGCCGCCCCCGTCTTCATACTGGCCCTGATTGCGTTTTTTTCGATTGTTACGCTTTTTTTTGATCCTTCTTTTGCGTTTCCCTGGGAACGGGACATGGTTCCGGAACCTTTGGAAGACGGCGGATACAACAACAGCCTGGCGTCCTACGCGGGCCTCCTCCCCACGGCTTCCCTGTCCGAAGATCCCATTCCCCTGGATCTGATGGAAACTTTTTCCTGGTCGCCGTATAAAGTCAAACGGGGCGATTCGGTGTCCCGGATAGCCGTTAACCACGGTATTTCCATGGACGCGGTAATAGCCTGCAACAATATTACAAACGCCCGCAGGCTCCGGGAAGGAGAGATTCTCCGCATCCCCAACATGGACGGCGTTCCCTATACGGTAAAAAAGGGAGACAGCCTTTCCAAAATTTCGTCGTCGCTCAAGGTTCCCCTTGAAGCGATACTCGACGCCAACGATATACAAAGCGACGACATAAGCCAGGGAACGGTTCTTTTTATTCCCGGCGCCCGCATGAAATACGAAGAACTCAAACTCGCCCTTGGGGAATTCTTCATCTATCCCATAAGGGGCCGGCTTACAAGCCCCTACGGCTGGCGCAACGATCCGATAAGCGGGGTACGGCGTTATCATGCGGCCATTGATCTGGCTTCCCCGACCGGTACGGTCGTTAAAGCCGCCATGGACGGCAGGGTTTCCACGACGGGGTTTAATGCGACCTACGGTAATTACATCATTGTAACCCACGGCAGCGGCTTTCAGACCATGTACGCCCATCTGAGCGTTATTTCGGTAAACAAAAACGATGCGGTAAACCAGGGAGCGAAAATAGGAGAAGTGGGGAATACCGGCTACAGCACAGGTTCTCATCTCCATTTTGCTGTTTTCAAAAACGGAAAGGCGGTCAACCCACTTGATTATCTTCACCGGTAAAATTATAATAAATTTTGGATTATGGTTCGCAGGTAAAAATGCCGCCTTGAGGAGGGCTCATGCGTAATCTTGTGTTGATCCTTATCGTGTTTATTGCATTGGCGACCTTTATCAGGGCTTTTGACAATTCGGGAAACAGGTTTGTTTCCGAAGCCGTAACCGAAACCGAAATCGATAATTAACCGGACAGTATTGACCTATGGCATCCGTTGAAAAACCGGCGTCCCTTCTTTCTTTTGAAGCAGTTTTGGATACTGCGTGTGAAGGTCTTGCGGATCGGAAGATCCGTTATTCCATACGCAGGATTAGGGAAATGGAGGAGGATCTTGTTGATCTGGAAACGGAACTGGATGCTTTTTTGCTGCAAAAGGAAAAAGGCGGATCCGCGTGATATGAAATTCAGGGTAATTGCATGCCTGTTTTTCGCGTCGATCCTTATTCCTTTTCACGCCGGGGCAAAGGTCGGTTTCCGCGGCCTGGATCTTTCCGATGACAACCGCCTCCTTTTCCGGGCCGAATCGTCGGGAGGCGGCGCCCCTTCCCAGCACGGCCTTTTTATTTCACGGCTTACCGATCTCGCCCTTCAACAGATCACCGCCTTTCCCGAAAAAATGGAACTTTTGGACGGGGGAGGAACGCTGCAGGTTCAGAATGTTTTCGGCGCGGTGCGTATCCCCCTTTCCGGCGGGCTCCCCCGGAACATCCCCGGATTCCCTTCCTTTATCGCGGGCGTTCCCGCCGCGGGCGGGCGCACCGGGGATATTGCCGCTTCTTCCGACGGCCGCTGGGCGCTTTTTGTCGAGCCTGAAACATACGCATACGGGAACCTTGTCCTTCTTGAAATTCAGTCGGGGCGGACGCGCACCGTCGTCCGGCACATAGAACGCCCCGCTTCCTGTTTTCCCGCATCCTGGAGCCCCGATTCCCGGGTGTTTATCTACAGCCGTGAGGGAAAACTCTACTACTATGCGGTTGGTTCGCCCGCGGGCATGGACGAGCGGTTCAGGCTGATAGGCGAAGGGGGAATCAATTCGGTAACATGGTCGGCCAACGGGGATTTCTTTTACCTTAAAGGCGATTTAATTTACCGTGTGCGCGGCCCGGAACTTTTTACCCGGACCCTCTATGCGAATTTTCTTGAAATAGGGAGCCTTGCCGGAAAGATCCCCTTTGAATTTGATCCGGCCTTTGATTTTTTCCGCATGTCGGACGACGCGCGGTCCGTTCTGGTTTGCAGGGGGCGGCGCGCTGTCTTCTACTGTCTTCTTGAACCGGACGATTACGCCTCAAACGTCAGGGCTGTGCTTCCCTATGTGCTCATTCCCCGTTCAAGCCTCGGCGTCGTTTTTCTCTGGTCGCCCGCCGGGATCATAACGGTTATGGCCCAGGTTCCCTCGGCAAATTCCCGGGGGGCCGAAACCCTGGCCTGGCGGCTTCGCGCGGACGGAAAGGAAGTGAATTTTGTTCCGCTGCAGGGCGCGCCCGGCTCCGAAGCCCTGCTTTCCCCGGACGGCAGGCGGGTTCTTATATGGGGGGAAGACGGGGTCTTTCTTTACGATTATGTAAACTGGCGGCTTATCGGGAAGGTAAGCGAAAGGCCCGGTTTTTCCTGCCTGTGGATTAACGATGAAGAATTTATCTCGGGCGACTCCGGGCGAATCGAGCGTATAAACGTCCGGGGCGGACGGAGCCTTTTGTGCCTTTCCGCCGCGGATGAGTTCGGTTTTGAGGAACGGGGAAGCCGCGTGTTTGCGAAGAACGGCGGGGCCTGGTTCGCGACGGACGGCAGATCGCCGTGGACGGAAACAGCCGGAGCCAATGTGCGCAAAACGTCTCTTGTTTCAGGCCGTTACCGCGTCTACCTTGAGCGGCAGTTCCACGGCCCCTATGAAAACCTCCCCATGATACGGAACACCGCTTCGACGGGTACGGCCCCCCTTCTCCCGGCGGTTCAGTATACGGGGGAGCCCCTTCCTCCGGCGGAGGAAGAAGGGGTTCCCGGCCTTTTTACCCACGGACCGAGGGGCGGGCGGCGGGAGGTCGCCCTTTGTTTTGATCTTTACGACGACGCTTCGGGCCTTCCGGAAGTCCTGTCCGCGCTGCGCCGCTATGGAATTACCGCGACGTTTTTTCTTAACGGCGATTTTATACGCCGCCATCCCGGCGCGGCGAAGGAGATAGCCGAAGCGGGCCACGAAGCGGCCTCCATGTTTTTTGCCCCCATCGATCTTTCCGACGCCCGCTACCGGATTGCGGACGAATTTGTCGCCCGGGGGCTTGCAAGAAACGAGGATGAATACTACCGCGCCACGGGGCGGGAACTCAGCCTTTTTTGGCATCCGCCCTATTACGCCGTTTCCGCGGAAATATGCGCCGCCGCTTCCCGGGCGGGCTACCGGACGGTGGGGCGGGACGTTGATCCCATGGACTGGGTAAGCCGGAACAGCCAAAGCCGCCAGTATTCCGCCTCCGACACCATAGACCGCATTATGCGGCAGAAGCGTCCCGGATCGATTATCCCCGTGCGCCTCGGGCTTCTTTCAGGGGGCAGAAACGATTACCTTTTCCTCCGCATAGAAGTGCTCCTTGACGCCCTTGTCCGTTCAGGCTACGAAACGGTAACCGTATCAACGCTTCTGGAACACGCCCGGTAGCGGTTTGCCGCGCCGGCGCATAAAACCAACCGCCGGCGGTAAAAAACCGCCCTGCCCGGGCCGCCAAACGGCCTGTAAACCGTGGTTTTTAAGGCGCAGGGCGAAATCCCGCACCCGCGCCGGGCCGCCGTCGCCGCGTGTACGTGCTGCAAGGGGCGGCCGGCGGGGACCGCGGTTACATTCCCTGTGTCCCGGTTTTCGGTTTTGGCCTCCACAGCATCCGTATACTGTCCCCAAGCCGCTTGAAGAGGCCTCCCGCCTCATACGCTTCGGCTGTAACAAGGGGAATGCGCCTTAGTTCGCCCAGTTCATCCAGGAGGATTACGGCCCCCGCGGTGAAGCCCGCGGGAAGGGGAGCTGTAAGCGGATCCTGTATTTCCGTGTAATACCGGAGCGAAGCTCCCCGGTCCGCGTGTACGGTAAAGGGGAGGCTTTCGCCGGGGACCAGTTTTGCCCAGTCCGCCTTGCCCTTCCAGAGCCGCGCCGGTTCCACGTCGACAAGGGGCCGCAGCGTTTTGAAATTCGCGAAGGCCCAGGCAAGCAGCCTTCTTCCGTCGTCGTCCCGTATACGCTCCCCCCCCGGCCCCGCGGGGGCGCCGAGTATCACCGCGATGAACCTTGTGCCT
>JAITJV010000270.1 GCA_031278755.1 Treponema sp.
TCGGGAAAAACAATGACGCATTTAGAATCCTTATGGGCAAGTTCCGCCAAGGGTGGCATACCCATAGGATGGCGGAGGCTTTCTCGTGTTGCTTCGGCGAGTTTTTCCCCGGCAATATACGGAGGATCGGCAACGGTCTCACCGGGTATAAAAACGCTGGTTGAATTGGGAAGTTCCGCAGTCAAAAAACCGGAACCATATTCAAATGACAATTTCATAGTTTTTCCGCTCCATTGAGATATAAGCCCACGATTTCCAGATATTCTTCAGGATAGAATCCGATCTCCCCGGAAAAACGGGTAAGGGCGATAAGGCCGCCTGAAATTTCAGGGATCGACGCAAGCATGGCCGCGTTATCGGCCTTGAGGCCGCCGCCGTAAACCACCGGAAGCCCCTTTGTTTTTTCTTGTATAAACCCCGCGATTTTTTCGATGCGCCCGCGATCCGGCGGCGTTTTCCCAGGGCCTATTGCCCAGACCGGTTCATAGGCGATGATAAGCGGCCCCTCCGTCTGAACGGAAAGCGCTACGTCAATCTGCGCTGAAAGCACCTCCTGCCAGCGTTCTTGTTCTTCGGCTTTTTCGCCGATGCAGTAAAGTACCGAAAGGCGGCGGGCGTTTGCTGCGGCAATTTCCCTTCCAAGGACGCGATTGACAGCCTGAGCGGCGGCATCGCCGCTTACGCCGCCTTCACCAAGAACCGCGGCGATAGCGCGCCGCTCTTCACAATGCCCGATTATGACCGCCGTACAGCCCAGGGCCGTGGCGGCCGCCGCCGGCCTGCAGCTTGTAAAAGATCCGAAATTGCCGCCCTGGGCGATGTCATCCCAATAGACGCCCTGGCAGCCAAGGGAGATCAGCCCCTTGTCCCTAACGGCGGCGGCGGCTTCCAAAAGATGCGCCTCGGGAAAGAAGAAAGTAAAAGCGGCTCTGCCGTCGTATTTTTTAAGGCCGTCCGCCACGCCGTTGATGATGACCCTGGCCCATGTGACGGGAGGAGCAAGACCATTTACGCCGCCCATATCAGCGGGCACGTCAAAACGTTTGAGATTTACAAAAATGTATTTTAACGTCATATCATGTTCCAATTTTGTTATGCGGCCTTACCTTCCGATCCGGCGGTGAGAATGATCTTTTTTATATCCTCTCTAAGCCTTTTTTCAGCATAAGCGGAAAGACGCCACGAGTGGCCTTGATCGACGCCTTGTTCAATGCCTTCTTTAAGGTATTGAATATACTGGTAGCGCACCTGAGTGCCGAAGTTAATTTTTGCAACACCGCAGTTAATGGAATCCCGAATCATTTTTTCTTCCATCCCCGTACAACCATGCAGTACAAATGGAACACCGGTAAACTGACGGCATTGTTCAAGCACATCAACCCGTATATTCACCAGCCCTTTGTAAAAACCGTGGGCATTTCCTATGCCCAGCGCCAGGGAATCGGGTTTGCATAAATTTAAAAATTCCTTTACATTTTCTGGATCCACCACATTTGAAGATCCTTCAATATTCCCTTGAGCATCAAGGCGCGCAAGCTCTCCTAGTTCCGCTTCTACCGGGATGCCAAAAACGTGACAGGCTTTTAAAATCTCCGATGTAAGCGCGGCATTTTCTTTTATAGGCAGTTTGGAACCATCGTACATAATTGACGTAAAACCAAGTTTGAGCATCTGCAAACAGTGTTCATAACTGTCACCATGGTCAAGGTGAATAGCTACCGGCACATTTACCCGTTCCGCCATCCATTTGGCGGTTTCGAAAAACCAGTCATGGCCTGAATATGTACCGGTCACCATATAATGAGCCAGAATCACCGGCGATTCCAGTTCTTCCGCAGCTTTACAAACGGCGTTTATAATATCATAGGTTCCTCCCTGCGTATTGATGGCCGGGACTGCGTATTTTTTCGAATAAGCCCGGTTCATCATGTCCTGTGTTGTGGTCAACATATTTTACCTCCTCATGTATTGATAGTTACCGCCACTTTCAGATAATTAATCGGATTTTTTATCATATCCTGAATGGCTGATTCAGTTTCCTCAAACCCAATCATTTTGGTGATGATCCTGTCAGCCGGTATTCTGCCGCCGCTTACCATATTGATAGATTCCGGGAACTTGGCGTTTGAGTTGCGGCATGGATATATATTAAGTTCCTTCTGCATGCAGCGGATGGTGTTAATAATGACAGGATCATGGGGCCAGCCCACTAGAGAAATACGTCCGCCATGACGGACCATGTTATGCATATTTGCAATTACCGGGGGCGAACCTGTGCAGTCAATCATGGCATCGGGCAACGGACCGTCACAGACATCACGGAGATAATCTTCTGTTTTCCCTTCTGTGGAATTATAGGTGTGGGGTATACCCATTTCTTTAGCCTGGTTCAATCTTTTTTGCAGTACATCTATCAAGACTGGGACCGCCCCATAATTCAGACAGCCGAAAGCCGTCAACAGGCCGATGGTACCCGCACCAAAAACAACGCAGTATTCACCGGCTTTTACTTTAGCACGGTTCAGGGCATGCAACCCGATGGTTAACGGCTCAACAAGAACCGCGCTGTGAGAATCGAGGGTATCGGGTAATTTATAGAGGAGCTGCAAGGGATGTTGAAAATATTCGACCATCATACCATTTTTATGGACACCGCAGACTTTGAGGTTTTCACAATTATTAAAACGTTTGACTTTGCACATCGGACATTCATTACAGGGCACATAGGGTTCCAGAACCACCCGGTCACCTGGTTTTAGATCTTTATCGTTATCGCCAATTTCCTCAATTATGCCGGTCCCTTCGTGCCCGATACCTTCAACAGGATATTTTAAGGTAGGGTTTATCCCCTGATATGCTGTCACATCGGAACCGCAAATGCCGCAGGTTTCAATTTTGATAAGGGCATGGCCGGCCTCTAACCGCGGCTTTGGTATATCCCTGATAACAAGTTCTCCCTTTTGCGGTAAACACAATACTTTCATCATTCTTCCTCAATATCATTTTTCCGTATATAATCAAGGGCATCGGGCATAATACCCGTGCTCCAGCCGCCATCAGCAAAAATTATCTGTCCGGTGATATAATCAGATTCACTACACGCCAAAAAACACGCTAAATTTGCAATTTCTTCAACCGTACCGAAACGACCTATCGGCGAAACTGACATGATTTTTTTCTCATCCAGTATACC
>JAITJV010000012.1 GCA_031278755.1 Treponema sp.
TGATCCCTTCAATGGCAAAATCCGATCCGTTGGGATTGTCGGGTTCCGATTCGGCCGGACGGCCTTCGGCATCTGCATAGCAGAAAGCGATCTGGGCCGCCCCAAAAAGCGCCTCCCCCTCTTCCCGGCCGATAACAAGGCGGCCTTCACCGTGGCTTACCGGAAGCAGATGCACCGCGCCTTCTTCCTCCAGCGAGAGCCATGGCGAATGTGTTGACATGACGCGGGTGCGCACCATACGTGAAACATGCCGGCCTATACGGTTATGGGCAAGGGTAGGCATGGAAGCATCCGCGCTGCGGTACCGTCCGTACGGAACAAGCCCCAGTTTGATCAGGGCCTGAAAACCGTTGCATATCCCCAGCATAAGGCCGTCCCGTTTTTCAAGAAGCTCCGCAACCGCTTCGGCAACCGCCCCCGCACGGAGTACATTGGCAATAAATTTACCCGAACCGTCAGGCTCATCGCCCGCGCTGAATCCTCCCGGCAGTGCAAGGATCTGCGCCTCCGATATTGCCGCCGCAATTTCCTTTATTGACCGGGCTATGTCTTCGCGGTTTCTGTTTCTGAAAACAACGAGACGCGTCTGTGCGCCCGCTTCGGTAAAGGCGCGCTCCATATCCCACTCACAGTTGGTCCCGGGAAAAACCGGAAGCACAACCAGCGGCTTTGCGGTACGAAAACGCGAACGGGACGCGCGCGGAATTACGGGAATATTCAGCGGCGTTTTTTTTGCATCGTCCCGGGGCCAATCCGATCTTTGCGGGTACACCTGCAGCAGCGAGGATTCATAGGCATCCAATAAAAGCGACAGGGGAACTTCCGCGGCCGGCAAAACACCGTCCGAAATACGGAACACCTTTTCCGCAATGGTTGTTGCCGCGGTAACAAAAGGGCCCGGGAATATCTTCTTTATATCTTCACCATTTTTCCCCCTGTTACCTGCAATTGCTTTTCCGTCAAGTTCAACAAGCACGGACCCCTGATAATAGACCGGAGACACTTCATCGAAAGAACCGGGGTATACTTCAAGTCCTATGTTATTGCCGAAGGCCATTACCGCAAGAGCCGCCGCCGTTCCGCCTGATCCTACAGGATAGGCCGAACGGATCACGCCGGCGGCCCCGAGTTCCGCAAGAATTTTCATGTTTGACCGGAAGACGCCCCATTCGTCGTCTCCGCCTGACTGGGCAAGGAGGATCACCGTATTTCCGCTTCCGCTCAACGCGCCGGATCGGACCAGAGCCGCGGGAACCGTTCCCGCGGCAAAGGCGGCCAGCGACGGCGGCACGGCGATCCGTATCCCGCGCTCATCGTCGCGGTAGTTTCCCGACATGGAATCTTTGCCGCCTATGGCAGGGACGCCCAGTTCAAGCTGGGCCTCAAGTGCGCCGAGCAGGGCGGCGGCGGGCTTTCCCCAGCTTTCAGGATCTTCGGGATGTTCAAAATATTCCTGAAAACTGAGGCAAGCTTCCCGGGGGTCGCCGCCGAGGCATGCAAATTTTGCCAACGCTTCGCGCACCGCGCCCTTGGAGCCTTCGTATGGATTCCGTTCCGAAAGAAAAGGATCGTAGCCGAAGGTCATGAGGCTTGCGGCAAGGCTCCGCTTTCCGGTTGAAGGAAGAAGGGCGGCCATCCCGCATTCGGGGGTTCCCTGTCCGCTTCCTCCCCATGGAAAAAGAACGGAAGATCCTCCTATGGATCCGTCGAAGCGTTCCGCAAGGCCGCGCCTGCTCCCCGAACGGAGGGATCGCAGTTCATTTACAAGTTCGTCAAGCAGCGCACCGTAGTTTTTATCATTGCCTCCGGCGCCCGTATTGCCGCAGGCGTTTCCGCGCGTGGGGGGCGGCGGCGCGACAGGAGCCGCCGTGATTACAGGCTGCGCGGAACGGGAAGCGCCGTTTGAGTCAAGAAAATCCCGCGAAAGGTTGACGATTGTTTTTCCCCGCCAGATCATGCGGAGCCGCGCGCCGCCTGAATTTTCGCCGCCTGACGTAACCGCCGCGATGACGGCGGCGTCAAGATTTTCGGCGGCCGCCATATTTATACATTCGTCTGCATCGGATGCCGCGGTTACCACCGCCATGCGTTCCTGCGATTCGGAAATGGCGAGTTCTATTCCGTCAAGGCCGGCGTATTTTTTCGGCACGCTGTCCAGATTGACGTCAAGGCCGCCGGCCAGTTCCCCGACGGCTACAGCGACTCCCCCCGCGCCGAAGTCATTGCACCGTTTGACAAGGCGTGTAAAACGCGGGTTTCTAAACAGCCGCTGAAGTTTACGTTCCTCAACGGCGTTTCCTTTCTGCACTTCGGCGCCCGCGGTTTTTACCGATTCTCCGGTGTGGGACTTTGAAGATCCCGTCGCGCCGCCTATGCCGTCCCGTCCTGTTTTGCCTCCAAGGAGGATCACCACATCCCCCGGCAGAGGCTCTTCACGGCGCACCTGGTCCGCGGGAACCGCGGCAATGACCGCTCCCAGCTCCATGCGTTTTGCAAGAAATCCCGGATGGTAAAATTCGGCCACCTGTCCTGTGGCAAGTCCTATCTGGTTCCCGTAGGAAGAATATCCGGCCGCCGCTTCCCGCGCTATTTTCAGTTGGGGAAGTTTTCCCGGCATGGTTTGGGCGAGGCTCACCCGCGGGTCCCCTCCCCCGGTAATGCGCATGGCCTGATACACATAGGCCCTGCCCGAAAGCGGATCGCGTATCGCGCCGCCAAGGCATGTTGCCGCTCCGCCGAAAGGTTCGATCTCGGTTGGATGGTTGTGCGTTTCGTTCTTAAAAAGGAGAAGCCATGGCTCCGGCGTCCCTCCATCAAATTGGGCGTTTATTTTTATGGTGCACGCATTAATTTCAGCGGATTGATCCACACTCTCCGCCCGTCCGCGTTTTTTCAAAACTTTGAATCCGACAAGCGCCATGTCCATCAGCGAAACAGGCGGCCCGTCAGCACCGTAAGCCTCACGCCGCGCTTCCATGTAACGCGCCAGCGCTTTTTGTAAAACCGGCTTCAGCGGGCCTTCGCCTATCGCTATATTTTCCAAAACAGTTGTAAACGTTGTATGCCGGCAGTGATCCGACCAGTAAGTGTCAAGCACGCGGAGTTCGGCCAGCGAAGGATCGCGGCCCTCCCGCGCAAAATAGTTCCGGCAGCATTCAAGATCCGCGGCGGACATTGCAAGCGCGTAAGGCCCCGCGTCCGTACTGCCCGAAGCGAAACCTTCAAGCAGGGGCACATCGGGCGGTTCTGCGGCATCATCCTCAAGCGACAGGGGAATATCCAGGGACGCTTCGCGTGAATCAACCGGATTGACAAGGTAGCCTTTGACCGCCTCAAGGGCTTCCGGTGAAAGCGGAGGCCCCTTGAACAGATAAACCGAAGCAGATCTGATCCGCGGCCTTATGCCCGTAACAAGCTCCGCACACTGCTCCGCGGAATCGGAACGCTGATCGTACTGCCCCGGAAGGTATTCAACGGCGAAACAGCTTTCGCCTTTTTCAGACGGCGCTTCATCCTGAAAAAAAACAACATCGCACTGCGGTTCAGAAAGGACAGCAGCGGTTATTTTTTCAAAAAAACCGGCATCCTGCGGCGCGATGTCGTCCGGCGCGGCCGCGTCATAGCGGCGCAGAACGCGCATGCTTTCAAGCCGTGCGAGTTCCGGAAACCGCGTTCCCAGAAAGGCGGCCATATCGTTTTTAAGGGCAAGAGCTTCGGTATTGAAACCTTCTTTTTTTTCTACATAAACCCGCCTGACTTTCATTGGGCACAGTATATCAATAATTGGAATGCGGATCAATTCGCCGCTTGACCTTTTTGAATAATTGACATGGCAATTAAGATATTGATATTCTAAAGGCGCAAACAATACAAGCGGGAGGTACAAAATGAATTTTAAAGAACTTGCGGTCTGCCGGTATTCGGTAAGGAAATTCAAGCCTGTCATGGTTGAGAAAGAAAAGCTGGACATAGTGCTGGAGGCCGGACGAAACGCCCCCACTGCGGCAAACAAACAGCCCCAGAGAATAGTGGTTATTTACAATGAGGAAGGCTATAAAAAAATAGACGGCTGTACACCCTGCCGCTTTAACGCTCCGGTAGTGCTTCTGGTTTGTTTCGATAAAAATGAATGCTGGGTCAGGCCCGGTGACGGCGAACATTCCGGCTGGGTGGACGCCAGCATCGTTGCTGCCCAAATGATGCTTCAGGCGGCGGATTTGGGCCTGGGAACTACCTGGGTAATGTACTTTAACGCCGCCAAAGTTGTTGAAGAATTCCGCCTTCCGCAAAACATCGTGCCCGCCGCGCTGCTGCCCCTTGGCTATCCCGCGGATGACGCCGCTCCCGGCGAAGATCATCTCAAGAGACTGCCGCGGGAAAAACTTGTATTTTTTGAAAAGCTCTGAAAATTAAAGTTTTTAGAGGTTCCCTGTGTAACATCAGGAAGGATACGCCGGTATTTCACTCCGCCAAATCTTTATACAGCGCCCGCAGGCCCAGGGGAAGGGAAAGAATAAAGGTAAAAAGATCCGCAAAGGGCGCGGCAAACAGTATGCCCGGCACATGAAAAAGCGGCGTCAATATGAGGAGCAGGGGGATGAGGAAAAGGCCCTGGCGCGCAAAGGCGAGTATGCTTGCGGGCACGGCCTTGCCCATTGTCTGAAGCATCATATTGTTAAGGACTATCCATCCCGAAAGAGGCAGCGTAAAGCTCTGGAGCCGCAGGGCCAGCGCGCCTATTCTGATAAGTTCCGCATCATCCTTTCTGAAGAATGCGATGACAAGCGGCGCGAAAGCAAAGCCCAGGACGGACAGCGCAAGAAGGAGGACGCTTGTAACGCACAGGCAGAACCTGAAAGCCTTTCTTACCCGGCCGTACAGTTTCGCCCCGTAATTAAAGCCGCATACAGGCTGAAAGCCCTGCCCAAGTCCGATAAGGGCGGCCCCCGCAATCATCACCACGCGGTTGACAATGGAAACGGCGGCAATTACTTCGTCGCCGTAAGGACCGGCCGCGCGGTTAAGACAGACGGCGGCAAGGCTCATGCAGGTCTGCCGCAGCAGCGAAGGAGAACCGCCCTTCACTATGTTTATGTAGACCGTTTTGCCTGGAGAAAAATTCCGCGGCAGAATGGAAAGATTCTGTTTTCCCGCGCAGCTTATGACAAAGAGCAGAATACAACTTACCGTCTGGCTTATCATGGTAGCCAGCGCGGCGCCCGCAACCCCCATGTGAAGCACAAAAATAAAAACCGGGTCGAGGATCACATTAAGCGCCGCTCCGCAGGTCATGCCTATCATTCCCCAGAAGGCGCTTCCCTGAAAACGCAGGAGGTTGTTAAGCATAAGCGAAGCAACCATAAAGGGAGCGCCCAAAAGAACAAAACGCAGGTAGGATACGGCATAGGGCAGTATGGTCGGGGTGGCTCCGAGCATGGATGCAAGCGGTGAAAGAAAAACTGAACCAAAAACAGCGACAACGCTTCCCGCAATAAAAGATGAGAAAAACCCGACGGCCGCCATTTTTCCGGCGCCGCTGTCTTTGCCCGATCCCAATGCCCGGGAAATATAACTGCCGGCCCCCTGCCCGAAGAAAAAACCAAGCGCCTGTATCACATTCATCAGTGAAAAGCTCACCCCGACGGCCGCCGTCTCTGTTGTGCCGAGGTATCCGACAAAGTAAGTATCGGCCGCATTGTACATGGCTGTTATCATCATGATGATCACGGTGGGAACGGCCATGCGGAGTACAAGTTTCTCCACGGGCGCGGAGGTCATCATTTCAAATTTAGCGTCCAGGGTTCTCTCCGTAAGGCCGCGTTGCGCGTCCTGCCGCGGCGCGATCCGCAAGAGCGGCCTTCAGGTTCCTGAAGGTTCCGCTTCCTATGTGGCAATAGCCGCCGGGATTTTTGTCAAGGTATTTCTGGTGATATTCTTCTGCGGGATAATAATTTTTAAGGGGTTTTGCCTCAACGGCGACAGGCTCGCCGCGTTTATCATGCAGCCGGCATTTTTCCCGCAGCCTTGCAAGGGAAGCTTCGATGACGGGGAAATCCTTTTCGTCCGTATAATACACACCGGTCCGGTACTGCGTTCCAACATCATGGCCCTGCCGGTTTACCGACACAGGATCGACGGCTTCATAAAAAAGTTCCAGCAGAAAAGAAAGATCGAGAACTTCCGGATCGTAGATCACTTTTACCGTCTCGGCATGTCCGGTATTCCTGAAACAAACATCCTCGTAAAGGGGGGCCTCCGTCCCGCCGTTGGCATAGCCGGCCTGAGTTTCGGCAACGCCGGGGATAAGCGAAAGGTATTTTTCCACCCCCCAGAAACAGCCGCCCGCAAGGTAAATTTCTTTCACTTTTTTCATTATTATTTATATTATAGAACCATCGGGCAAAAATCTCTACTTGCATCGGGCGGTCCTGAAAACCCAACCGGAATTTCCGGAGCTTCACATTAACACGGATTTCAGGATAGACTACAGGAACTTCCAAAAGCCGGAGTTTTTGTTATGGGCGCCGTCAGGCGGCCCGTATAAAGGAGCCGCAATGAACCTTATTTTCCTTGGCCCCCCCGGAGCGGGAAAGGGCACCCTGGCCGCAAAAGCGGTGGACATTCTTAAGCTGCAGGGCGTCTTGTCGCCGCATATCAGCACGGGGAATATTTTCCGCGCGGCCATCGCCGCAAAAAGCCCGCTGGGCCTCAAGGTAAAGGCGATCATAGACGCGGGTAAACTTGTTGACGACGATACAACCATAGAACTGGTGAGGGAACGGCTCGCCCGGGATGACGCAAAAAAAGGTTACATTCTGGACGGCTTTCCCCGGACCATAGCGCAGGCCGAAGCTCTTGCCGGTTTTTCGGCGGTGGACAAGGTGGTGAATTTCGACATCCCCGATTCAGGCGTTCTTGAACGGCTCGGAGGCCGCCGGGTCTGCCGGAAATGCGGCCACAACTTCCACATGATATTCGACAGGCCCAAAGCGGAAGGCGTCTGCGATCACTGCGGCGGCGAAGTCTATACCCGCGACGACGACAAACCGGAAGCGGTTCAAAAACGCCTTGAAGTGTACCGCGCACAGACCGCCCCCCTCATCGACTACTACCGCAAACAGGATCTTTTGATCGATGTTGACGCCAGGCCGGCGGTGGATCAGGTTGTGGAAAATTTCAAACACAGCCTGGGGCTGTGACCAGGGCGTATACAAGGTTTACTTAAACTACAGTCCCTGCGCTCGGGTGGTATTTGCATTGGTAAAGCGATCTTCCCGTTTTTTCCCCAATCCAATATAGTAGGTTTCAAACGATTCGCTGCGGCAAGCGGCGGGTTTAAAACTTTTTCCCGCGGAAAAACATTCCCGTATTTTTTTAAGAAGAAGATGGGCGTCGGACCCCTGGAAAATTTTGACGATAAAGTTTCCGCCGGGGCGCAGCGAGGAAAGCGCATAGTCCGCCGCGGTTTCGGCCAGCTCCCGGGAACGCATGACGTCCACGGAACGGTTCCCCGTTGTCGCGGGCGCGGCGTCGCTCATCACAAGATCGTAGGGGCCCTGATCCAGGAGCGCGCTGCGGACGCCGGGATTTGTAATATCGCCCTGAACAAAAAAGAAATGTTCACTTTCAAAAAGGCCCTTGCCGTATTCCGTTGAAAGGGGGGCAAGATCCGCGGCGGCAAGAAAGGCCCCGCCGTTTTGGAAACGAAGGGCAAGCTTCCTCAAAACATAAAGGCTCCAGCTTCCCGGAGCGGCCCCCAGATCCAGAATCCTGACCGCCTGGCCCGCTTTAACAAGCGAGAATTTTTCATCGGCTTCTTTTAGCTTGTACACTGAACGGGCGGGGTAGCCTTCACTTTTTGCCTTTACGGTCCAGTGATCCGGTTTTTCGTAATTTGCCATGGGTTCCTCAGGACCTTCCCTTTAACGCCCGCTCCGTAATATCATGGGCGGACATGAATGATCAGTATACCCCGCGGATGAAAAAGATTGAAGCGGAGCTTGAAAAATGGCTGCCCGCCCTGCCCGATTCCCTCTGGATAGCCCGGATCTTTCCGGGACTGGAAGGCGCCGTTAATCCGGCTCTGGCGGCTTCCCTTACCGGACCGGGCAGGGAGCTTATGGAACGCGGCGGCAAACGCTGGCGGCCGCTACTTATGTCGCTGATCTGCGAAAGCCTTGGCGGCGGGGATGCGGCCGTACCCCTTGCCCCTCTGGTTGAATTCTGCCATACCGCAAGCCTTATCCATGACGACATCGAAGACGGTTCCGACGAACGCCGGGGCAAACCCGCGGTGCACCTGCTTTACGGAATAGACCGGGGCATAAACAGCGGATGTTTTCTCTATTTTCTTCCCCTTGCCTGCATAGGCTGCTGGGAGAAAGAAGCCCCGGATCGCGCGGGCCTTGTGTGGCCTATATGGGGTGAATATATGCGGCGGCTGCATCTGGGGCAGGCCATGGATATACACTGGCACAGGGATTTTACTTCGCTCCCGGATCTCAGGGAATACTATACGATGTGCTCTCTCAAGACCGGCTGCCTTTCCCGGCTGGCCGCGGTTTTGGGGGTATATGCAGTTCCGGCATTTGGGGATACGATACGAAAAACAGCCGCGGATATTCTGGGAAGCGCCGCGGAAAAACTCGGTGTGGGTTTTCAGATCCTCGATGATGTAAAAAACCTCACCTCGGGAATTCCCGGCAAAAAACGCGGCGACGATATTGCCGAGGGGAAAAAGAGTCTTCCGATATTACTGTACCTGCACCGAAGGCCGGAGCGGAGGGAATTTGCCGCGCGGTGCTTTGCCGCGGCAAAAAAAGGAGGGCCGGGAGTCCCGGAGGCCGAAGAGTTAATCGGTGAAATGCAGGCTTCGGGAGTTCTGGAAGAAGCGCGGGAAAAGGGGCTTTTCCTGATTGGGGAAAGCGCCGAAATTTTTTCGGGCAAAGGGAGCGGTGAAAGCCTGGCGCCCTTTTTCCGGGAGCCGGGCAGGATGCTGCTTTCAGGACTGGCCGGCCTCATCAGTTAAAAGCGCATAAACCTGACCCTGAACGAATAGGAGAAGGCCATGAACGATATGCTTAAGGCGGAAATCTGGACCATTGCGCGGACCGATCAGGGAAACGCGGTATTGCTCCGGCCCCTGGGATCGAACGTTTCGGTCCCCATTTTCATAGGCCCCCTGGAAACCCAGTACATACTTATAGGCGGCGGAGAAATACCGGTCAAGCGGCCCCTTACGCCGGATCTTTTTTTAAGCCTTGTAAAACACGTCGGCCTGGAACTTAGGCGGGTCGAAATCCACGAACTCAAAAACGACACTTTCCATGCCAGGCTTGTCCTTTCGGGCGGTGAATATACGGGCCGGGAGACCCTGATTCTTGATTCCAGGCCTTCCGACGCCTTTGCCCTTGCCGTGCGGAAAAAAAGCCCTATTTATGTCGCCCGTAAGGTGGTCGAACAGGCCGGTATTCCGGTCGATATGGTCATGAGCGAAATGGAAGAAACCCTGAATTCTACGGACAGGGCCGGAAGCCCCGTGGTTTCAAAAAGGGAAGGGCTTCTTGCCGAACTGGAAAAAGCCGTTGAAGCGGAAGAATACGAACGGGCGGCGGAAATTCGGGACATGCTTCTTCTTCTCAACAAAGAAGATGAGGGGAACCGGCTTAATTGCCAAAGTGAATAAGACCGGTATATAATGGATGAACTTCCAAGAACTGAAGTTTTGTAAATTTCGCGGGTAATCTTTTTTTAAAAAGATGCCGATAAAGAAAGTTATGCTGGAGTAGTTCATTGACGGAACTGAAATGGCAATGCCGCGTTTTTCTCAGACTGGCAATGGCCGCCGCGTGTGTATCGGCTTTTCTGACTGTGTTTCCTCTTCCCCGCGTGAACGTGCGCCTCCGTTCAACTGAGACAGAAGTGGAAAACGGCATGGGCGGAATGGGGTATCCTCCCGAAAAAGCCGGTGAGGAGGACGGCTTCAATGCCGGGATTCCCGAACCGGAATCTTTTTCGCGGCCCCGTATGCTGTTCAGTTCGTCCTATACGGTTAAAGACGGGGACATGGTGGGCCTCATCGCCCCTGTATACGGCCTTAACGACGACACTATTATGTCGGTTAATGGAATAAAAAACGCCCGGGAGCTTTCCATAGGCCGGGTGCTCAAGATCCCCAATCAGGACGGAATTCTCTATACCGTAAAAGAAGGGGACGATCTTGAAAATATTGCCGAAAAATACTCAATTGAAAAGACGGATCTTGAAACGGTAAACGAAATCTTTTCGGAAAAGATACACCGGGGAACAGTTCTTTTTATTCCCGGAGCGCGGCTTGACTGGGTGCAAAGACAGGAAATAAACGGCGACCTTTTCATCTGGCCCGTGCAGAG
>JAITJV010000149.1 GCA_031278755.1 Treponema sp.
AAAATATCGCCGCTTCTTCTCCGGGATGCGGTTTACAACGACGGAAACAACTGGAGTACAGACAAGACCGCGGCGGATTTCCGCCTGATCCTCAATAATTACGCCGTTCTCGATTTCCTCCCCGAATTAACCGATATAAAAGATGAAAACGGTAATTCATTTACATTTATCGTCAACGAATTGACCCACGAGCCCGGTTTTCTTCAGGCGCCCGACTATGTGCCGGTTCCCAATGTAACGGACCGCGGAAAATCAAAATATTCGGATATAATAAATTATCCCGCCAATATATCGTCAATTAAAAGGCTCGGAGAATGGTTTGACTTTTTAAGGGAGCACGGCGCGTATGACAATAGCCGTATAATAATTGTTTCGGATCACGGGGCAAATATCGACTTGGGGGTGTTCGCCGGTGAACTTCCCCTCAGGCGCGAACTGTACAACCCGCTTCTCCTTGTAAAGGATTTTAACGCATCTTCTCTTTTTGCGCCGGATTTTTCTTTTATGACAAACGCCGACGTTCCTTTCCTTGCCATGGAAAACATCATAACAAATCCGGTAAATCCGTTTACCGGCAATCCCGTAAACTGCGAAGAAAAAAAGAAACCGGTGCATATTACTACATCGGCAAAATGGATGCCCGGCGAACACAAACAAAATACATTTGCCATAAATCCCGAAGAATGGTACTCCGTTCATGAAAATATTTTTTCGGCGGAAAACTGGAAACACGAACTATGGGAATAAAGCTTTCTGTTATTGTTCCCACCTATAACCGCGAGGCGCTGCTCCGCGATACGCTTAGAAATGTTCTTCAATACAGGGCGCAGTATCATGAATTAATCGTGGTAGATCAGACAAAACGGCATGAAGACGAGACAAAAAAATTTCTTGACGCGCTTGCCGCTTCAAACGACATTGTCTATGTTGTCCAGAATTTTCCGAATCTTCCTGAAGCGCGAAACACCGGATTAAAAAAGGCGTCGGGGAATTTAATATTGTTCCTTGATGACGATGTGAGCATTGGAAAGGGTTTTATTCCCGCCCATATCGCCCGGCACGGGGATCCTGAGACGGGCTGTGTTACGGGGAAAGTCGAAATTCAAAACCGGAGCAGGCCGGGAAACGCCGTTCTTGACAACGCAAGCTCCGTAAAAACCGCGCTCAAAAAAGGTTTTTTTTTCTTTTTGCGGAAAAAGGCTTCTTATGTGGGGCGTTTCGGCGTTATTTCGAATTTCTCGGGGTCAAGAGGCCTCCCCGCCGACACCGCCATAGGATGCAACATGTCTTTCAAACGTGAAATTTTTGACGTCTGCGGCTTTTTTGACGGTAACTACACGGGCAACGCCGTGCGCGAGGACACCGATATGAGCATACGGGTCCGGAAAAACGGATATAAAATTTATTACGATCCCAAGGCCGCCCTTGTCCACTTTATGGAAAATTCCGGCGGCTCGCGGACGGCGGATAGCGGGGAATATTGGCGTGTTTTTTTCAGAAACCAGTGTTATTTTTATATAAAAAATTTCAATTCAGGTAAATTTCTCTTAAAAGGCGTGCTTTTTTTTGATTTAAGGCGGTGTAAAAAAAACGGTCTTGATGAAAAGAAAATATTTGCCCTGTCGTATCTTGAAGCGCTGGAGCTTGCAACCAGATGAATCTTTACCGTCTTTACATTGATCCCGGAACGGGGAGCATGCTCTTCTCCATCCTCATAGGGGCTGCGGCGACGGTGTATTTTCTTGCCCGCGCGTTTATCATAAAATCAAAAATATTTTTTTCAACGGACAAGGCGGCCTCCACACGGAACGCCGTATATCCTTTCGTAATCTATTCGGAAGGAAAACAGTACTGGGACGTATTCAAGCCTGTCGCCGACGAATTTGAAAAACGCAGTCAAACGCTTCTCTATTTAACATCATCGGAAGACGATCCCGTCTTTGGCGCCGGATACCGGTTCATAAAGCCGGAATTTATCGGTGAAGGAAACAGGGCTTACGCCAGGCTTAACCTGCTTTCCGCGGGAATCGTTCTTATGACTACTCCCGGACTGGACGTCTACCAGCTTAAACGGTCAAAAATGACCTTCCACTACGCACACATTCTTCATGCGCCCGGCGACGCTGTAATGTACCGCATGTTCGGCCTTGATTATTTTGATTCCGTTCTGCTTTCGGGCGATTATCAGGCGCGGGATATACGGGCATTGGAAAAAATGCGCAATCTCCCGGAAAAGGTCCTTGTAACGGCAGGCTGCACCTATCTGGATGTTTATGCGGAAAAGATAAAACAAATTCCAGGTGAAACGGAACATCCCTTTACCGTCCTTGTTTCTCCGTCCTGGGGGGCTTCGGGTCTTTTAAGCCGCTTCGGAAAAACTTTGCTTGATCCGCTTGTAGAAACAGGCTGGCGCATTATCGTCCGCCCCCATCCGCAGTCCCTGAAATCGGAGAAGGAGATGATTGACGGACTTGCCGCACAATACCGCGGCGTCCCTTCTCTTGTATGGGATTATGAAAGGGAAAATATTTACTCGCTGAAAAAAGCCGATATTATGATTTCCGATTTTTCAGGAATTATTTTTGATTACGCGTTTCTTTGCGATAGGCCCGTCATATATGTGAAACAGGGTTTTGATCTCCGCCCCTATGACGCCGACGATCTTGAAGGCGAATTGTGGCAGTTTAAAACTTTAAGGGAAATAGGCATAGAACTAAAGGAAGAAGATTTTTCTTCAATCAAAGAGATCATTGCAAACGCATCCGACAGCGATGATTTGAAAAAGGCCAGGGACAGGGCGCGGGACGCGGCGTGGCAGCACAGGGGCGAGGCGGGAAAACGCGCCGCCGATTTTATGACGGGCGCGGTTCACTGATATGAAAGTCGCCGTTGTCCATTACTGGCTTGTAAACATGCGCGGCGGGGAAAAGGTGCTTGAAACCTTTCTTGAAATGTTTCCCGGGGCCGATATTTTTACCCATGTGTACGATCCCCGGTTTGTTTCCGCCGGTATAAGGTCCCACAGGATCCATACTTCGTATATCAACCGCCTTCCGTTTGCCAAAAGGCTTTACCAGAAATACATGCCGCTTATGCCGCGCGCCCTCAAGGATTTTAACCTCTCAGGCTATGATCTTGTTATTTCAAGCGAATCGGGTCCCGCCAAGGGAGTCGTCCCCGATCCTCCCGCCTTTCATGTCTGCTATTGCCACAGCCCCATGCGTTACCTTTGGGACATGTACCATGAATATTTGCGCCGCTCAAATTTTGTAACGGGGTTTTTTATGAAGCGTTTTGTCCCGTCCCTCAGAATATGGGACGCCGTTTCTTCAAACCTTGTGGATCATTTTATCGCCAATTCTTCCTATGTGGCCGCCCGTATAAGGCGCTATTATAACCGCGCGGCGGACGTCGTATTTCCCCCTGTTTCTGTTGAAAAGTTTTTTTCGATGGAACGGAAGCCGGAAGATTTTTATCTTTTTTTCGGCCAGATGGCGCCGTACAAACGGGCCGATATTGCACTGGAAGCCTGCATAGCTCTGGGCCGCAGGCTCGT
>JAITJV010000165.1 GCA_031278755.1 Treponema sp.
AAAACGGCGACACGGAATACTGCCAAAAGACGGCCCCGGCCGTCATTGAATCCATGATCGCATTCCGCGACGCCCTTGCCGGTACTTCCCTCATGGAAAAAAAACCTGCCGCTTCCGCGAAAAGCAGCCCCCGGGGCGGCGGGAAAAAGGTAATCCTGGCGGTAGATGATATGAAGACCAGCCTTATCATCATTAAAAACATACTGCAGAGCAAATTTACCGTGCTTCTTGCCGGATCCGCCGAAGCCGCCGACAAAATTCTCAAGACTACAAAAGCGGATCTTATCCTTCTTGATATTGAAATGCCCGGCATGTCCGGTTTTGATTACCTTGCAAAATTACGGGAAGATCCGGAAACAAAGAAGATACCCGTGATCTTTGTTACTTCACACGCGGACGGCAATTTCATCAGTAAAGCCCTTGCTTTGGATGTAGACGGCTATGTGATTAAGCCTTTTGCTCCGAATATGCTCATCAACCGTATTGAAACAACCCTGGGAATTACCTGAGTTTCTTCCTGAGTTTCCGCCGCCTGTTCCGTTCCGCATTTTCTTCTTTTGAGGCCGCCGCAGTCCTTGCCGCAAAATTTGCATCCGCGGATTCTCCGGCGGCCGGGTACAGCCGCACCGGTTCGCGATCGGGAAGCCGGGACGCGGCAACAAGCCACACAATACCCAGCACAACCATGCCGAAGGAAAGGATCTGTCCGGTTGAAAAACTCAAGGGCGGGTGGCTTAAGGCCGGTACGGCATTGCTTTTGATAAATTCGATACGGTAACCGAGGTCTGCGTCAGGCTCGCGGAAGTATTCAATAAAGAAACGGAAAAGCCCGTAGCCGGCCAGATAAAGGCTTACGAGAAAACCCTTAAAGGGCTTTCGGTTCCTGAAAAACCAGATGATGAGCCAGAGGATCACCCCTTCAAAAAGAGCTTCGTATAATTGGGAAGGATGACGCGGCGGATTGACGATTCCGTGCGAAGGCGGTATTCCCATGGCCGCGGCGGCGGCGGCCACTTCGTTCCAGTATTTATCCTGCATGGCGACAAAACCGTCGGGAAAGATCATCCCCAACGGGCCTCCGGTAATACGGCCGTATAATTCGCCGTTGATGAAATTCCCCAGCCTGCCGAACGTGTACCCCAGGGGGATGCTCGCCACGAACATATCCGCTATTTCACGCGGATCGCGGCGCTTGACAACACACCAGACGAAGGTCCCCAGAGCGCCCCCGATAACCCCGCCGTGGTAGCTCATCCCCATAAAGCCGGTAAACTTCCCGTCCCTGAAAGGCGAGAACACCAGCCAGGGCCGCCTGCGGTAAATATCGCTTGTTTCATAAACCAGCGTGGCAAAAACCCGCGCGCCCAGAAGAAGGCCGATAATGCCCCAGAAAAAGAGGCTTGTAAGATCGTCATCGGTCATCGGAAAACGCCGTTCCCGTATCTGCCGCCTGTAAAGAAAATACGCAATGGTGAATGCGACTATGTACATAACGCTGTACCAGCGGAAAGGCAGTCCCGGAATGATCTCCGGCTTAAGCCACCAGGGGAAATTTACGGCACGCAGCATAGGGAAAAGCCTAGCTTTATTTGAAAGGATGTTCAAGACCGGTGGAACGGATTTAACCTTATCCCCCTTGCAATTATCAGGCGTCCTGCGCCCTGCTTTTATAACGGAGTTTCTTGAGGACTTGCTTATTCCAAATAAGACCTGCCCCCCGGCAGAGGCCGCCCCTGGAAGGTATACTGTTTACCGGTTGGTGGATAATATGCCCTTGAAGAAGGACGGTGTTTTACTGAGTACGCCGGGTCGAACAGGTAAATCTCATCATTCATGGTGGATTTCCAAAGAGTTTGATTTTGATGAAACTTAAAATAAAAGATGTCTACATTTATTATGATTTTCCCATAGTATTTTCAGCCGGTAACGAAGAAGGCGATGCCTTTATCTGTCTGTTTGCGGAAGAAACCGATTCAAATCTGCGATACATCTGCGTGAAGGTTTCCCCGGCAACTCTTTTTGAATTGGAAAACAACCAAAAGGATATGCGGATGGTTTTTGCGCATTCAGAAAAAGTTTTTAGCCTCTTGCTCAATGCTCAATCAGAAGAACCGGTAGAAGTATCTGATGAATTGGAAGATATTGCCCCGTTTTTACCCGATGAAGGCCTGTTCGTCGGGAAGCCCCAGGAAATTGAAAGCGTTCCGGCGGTACGTATCCCTATTTCTCCGATTATGGATAATACCGAAACTGTCCCGTCTGATTATCAGACAGGGGCCGTGCTATGCACCTCTCATTCTCATGACAGGGATATATTTTCCGGGGATTTACAATGGCTGACAACAGCGGCATAGCGTCTTTTCAGTTTATTACCTGCAAGATTGATACCGTCAATTTTCCGATTGCAAAAAACACAGGCACGCTTTTATAGAAGGTCATGTAAAAAGGGGATGCGGGCACGGGGGCGGGCCTGGCCGCTTAAACGACGGGCGGCTTCCCGCCCGGTTTTCCGGGCGTTCCGTGAACAGGGTTGTTCAGAAACTTCAGTTTTTGAACAACTCCGCCTCAGCGTTCCTTTATCCTTCCTGTTTCCCTGTCGAAATAAAAGACCGCCGCTTCCCGGGGGCGGTTTATTTCGTAGTAGCGGCCGTGGCTTTCTATGATCACTCCCGGATGCACCGCGCCGCGCACCTTTACTTCGGAATCGCAATGTTCCTCAAATTTTTCGCGCAGGGTAAAGATCTGGAGCTTGAGCCGTTCCAGCGCTTTAAGGAGTTTGACTTTTTCCGATCCGGCCGCGCCAAGGGCGGCGGGATTGTTCACGGCGCCCTTGATTCGCATGTCTATCTTTTTTAGAACGGCCCTGGCTTTTTCAATCTCGCTTTCCGTTGCGTCAATTTTATCCTTCAGGAGATAATCCTGGCCGAATGAAATTTCCGTGCGCAGCCCGTTCCTGCCGCCAAGTTCTTCTACATCGATCCCCCGCCGCGCCCTGCACACCCCTCCGGCAAGTTTTCCGGTTTTGCCCGAAACAGTGAGTTTTCCGTTTGTTTTGATATTGCACCCTGTGCAGCCCAGGTTTACCGTGATGTCTTCTACGGCAAGAAGGATCGCGGCTTCCACAAAGGCGGCCTCGATGGCGCCGCGGGCGCGGACTATTCCCTTTCCGGCGCCCTTGATCCCGCCGGCTATTACGACCCTGCCGCCCGCCGATACCAGGGCCGCTTCGGAAAGGCCGGCGATGAACACATTACGGCCTGTCACGGAAACGCCCGGCTCCGCTTTCCCGCTTATTTTAATGTCGCCGGGAAAATTGATATTACCGGCGGCTTTTCCCGCGTCCCCTTTGATGATGCGGACGCCGCTTATGCGGAGTTCTTTTCCGTCGTAGACAAGTTCTCCCGAACGGGCGGCGACAAGGCGCAGTCCGCCGCCTTCGGGCGTTTCCCGTATCGAGTCGTCATGTATGATATTGACCGGAACAATTCCGTCCTGGGAAATTTTGGCCCCCTTGACGTCA
>JAITJV010000008.1 GCA_031278755.1 Treponema sp.
GGCGGCTTTGAGAGGCTTCTTGAAAAAGGGGCCGGTAATTATGCGGGCGGCAAAACTACCGGCGGCGCCGCCGCCGCCGGTAGTTCCGTGGACGGACCAAGCGCCGCCGGCCGCGGACAGCCTTTTGTTGACAGGGAAAGCGAGCTTTACAAGAAGTGCGAGGAACTGGAAACCTTCCTTGTAAAAAACCTCCTTACCAGCATGCGGAGCACCATACAAAAATCGGGCCTGATAGACGAAGGCTTCGCCGGAAAAATATACGAAGACATGCTCTACGACGAATACGCAAAAGACTTTACCAAAAACGCGGGTTTCGGCCTCGCGGAATTGGCCTATCTGGAACTGTCGGGCCGGCGCGGAAAGATTGCCGTATAAAATGCCGGCATTCTTCTATCCCCGAATATCCTGAATCCGCCGCGCCGGGAGTTAAAGGAAAAGCCGGAGGCGCCGCGTCCGATGTGTATTGAATGATGAGCCTGCTCCAAAACCCGGTTGGTTTTGAAACCGCTTCTGATATTTTCCGGTTTTTAAAGATTCGTCCGCCGGGCGGTTTGAAAGTTGTATCGGCGCCTGGTAAATTTTAGCCTATTGTACCCGCCGCATAAACAAAAATATTATACAGCCCATGGGCAAAGGCGATGCCGTGGAGGGATCTGAAACGCATAAAAATGAACGAAAGGAGAAAACCCGCCAAAACGGCGTTAAGGCAGCCCCAGGGGCCTTCGTAAATATGGCAGATTGAAAAAAGAAGCGCCGAGACAAGCACGGTTTTCCCCTGGGAAATGCCGTGATCTTCCAGTTTCCGGTGAAGGTAAAACCGGAAGAAACTTTCTTCAAGATAACCGGTGCTGAGGCAGGAAAGGGCGAGGACAAGCCATCCGGGAATGTTTTCGGGCGATTCGACGCGGGGGCCTTCGGGGATGCCGGGGAAAAAAGAAGAAACCGCGGAAATGGTGACCCCGATCAGTATCATTCCGGGAAAAGTAAGGGCCAGGGAAGGAAGATCGCGCAGGCCGGAAATTCCCGCTCCCCACGCCCGGAAACTTTTGGTCCGGAGCAGTATATACCAAATAAGCGCCAGAGATGGTATATTATAAAAAAAGGTTCTTGTCAGTTCCGCCGAAAGGGAGAACGGGATAAGATCCGGCGGCGGCGCGGGATAAACAGAAGCGGAAAGAAAAAGCACAAAGTAGAGGATAAGGGGTTCAATGAGGGCGCTCATAAATGCTTTTTCTTCCTTTTGACATCCTGTCCGGTATGATGTTATAGTATTATACGGACAATGAAACCTGAATTTGTATTTTAACCTATACGAAGTGATTGGGGAACAGCAGGAATGCCCTTGTTTACGTTATTTACCGTCGTCGCCGTCCTCGGCCTTATAATGCTTCTTGTTTCCCGTCCCAAAAAAGAAAAAGGTTCCTGGGTGCAGTTCTTTGCCAAGGGAAAAGACGCCGGTTTTTCCTTCAGGGAAATAGAACTCCTGCGCCGGCTGGCGGTAAAGTGCAATATAGCCGATCCTTCTTCCCTTTTCTGGTCCCAGAATCAGTTGGATATATGCATCCGGTCCATGGTCCGCGCTATACGCATGTCCGGGGAAAGCGATGATACCGGCACCCAGGATTTTCTTTCAAAACTTTACGATTACCGCAAGAAAATCGAGATGGAAAAACCACGGGTAAAAAAAGGCATTTCCAGTTCCCGGGGGGTCAGCGAAGGCCAGCCTCTGCGCGTGCTTGTAACGGGCACCGGTGTTTTCAAGTCGCAGGTGATAAAAACGACGTCCCAGTATATGACGATTTCCCGGCCTACCAACAATAAGGTCCAGTCCGGTTTTTCCTGGAACGGCCTTAAAATTTCCGTCTATTTCTGGCGGGAGGACGACGCGGGTTATGTGTTTGATTCGCAGGTTGAGGATGAAGTGTTTTCCAAAGGCATTTCTTCGCTTAAAATAAGCCATTCGGATTCCCTGTTCCGTACCCAGAAACGGAAATCCGTCCGTATAAAGCTGCATAAATCGGCCTTTCTCTACCTCCGTGCGGAAGATGAAGCGCCGGGAACCATAGAAGCGGCGCCGGGACTGAAATGTTTTCTTGAGGATCTTTCCGACACCGGCTGCGCCGTTACCGTCGGGGGCAGGGCGGCCGCGGATCTCCGGGTAAAAGTCCAGTTTGCCCTGGATAATACGGCGGTCAGCATGAGCGGCACCGTGCGTTCCGTTGATTTCAAGGAAGACGTCAACCGTTCCATTCTGCATATTGAAGCGGATTCCCTGCCCCTGGAGACGCGGAATCAAATTCTGGGAGAAGTGTTCGGTATGCTGCCCGAAGAAGAAGACGAGCTTCCCTTCAGGCTGCTTGATGAAGAAGCTGAAGGCATGACGGATCAGGGCGCCGTTTAGGTATGCGGGGGCGAATAATGAAAAAAGGATACAGCGGGGCGCCTGCCTCTCCCGCGCGGCGGGTTCTCGGGCTGTTGATTTTTCTGTGCGGGATCGCGGCGGCGCAGGAATCCCCCTCTCCGCCGGCGCCGGATCCCATATTGGTTTCCTATAAACAGAATTTTATGCGCGCTTCCCTGGCCGCCAAGGCGGAGATTCTCAGGGACGCCGCTACGGATGAACAGGCGCGGGAATTCATGGGGCCGCTCTGCGAATACGCGCTTGTTTTTGCCCTGCAGAACGCCGAAATACTCGGGCAGGATCCCGACATGATAGACCTTGCCGCCTTTGCGGCGCGGGGAATGGGAGAAGCCGGGTATACGGCCGGCGCCGGCGCCCTGTGGGAAGTATTTGACGCCTACCGGAATTCCCTGACCAGAACCGAAGTTTTAAAGGCTCTGGGAACCGCGGGGAAGGGCAGCCCGTTTATAGCCGAAAAACTCAATGAACACCTTGCCGGGGAAAACAGCCGTTACCGTTCCCGTTCGGCTGTTGATTTTCTGACGGTAGAAGCCTGTATCGCCGCCCTTGGTTCCCTTGGGGATCCGTCGTCTTTTTCCGTTCTTTTTTCCACCCTGGTATCGGGATACCCCGACGCCATTATAAAAGCCGCGGAAAAGGCTCTCTCCGATCTCGGGGGCGATTACAAACAATTTCTTGTTGAAATAATACGGAACGGCCCGCCGGCGGAAAAACTCGCCGCGTTCAACGCAGGTATGAGCGGCGGGCGTTTCGGTTCCGCGGAAAAAGGCGAAATTGCCGAAGCCGCCCTTGATGTAAGCCTGGGCCTTGTATCTGATTCAACTAACCGGTATGAAGTGTCTTCGCTCCGTTATGCGGCGGTAAACGTTCTTGCCGCCATGCGCTGGAACAGGGCGAATGCGCTTGTGATACGGCATTTTTATACAGCGCAGACGGATTATCAGCAGGGTACGGTTTCCAGGGAACGTTTTCTTGAGGCAATCGCCTGTTTGGGCGCCATGGGCAGCCCCGAAGCGGCCCAGACCCTGGCTCTGCAGATGGGTTACATCAATTCCCAAATCGAGCGGAACGGCGAATATGACGGTGAATTAACCATGGCGGTAATCAGGACCCTGGGTGAAATGGGCGATAAAGCCGCCTATGACAACCTTCTCTATATCGGTTATTTATCCTACCCCGAGCAGATCAAGGCTGCGGCAAGGGAGGCGCTGAACCGGCTCAAATGGTAGAAAAACGGCGGTTTACTCCCGTTCTCTCGGCATCCGCAGGCGCCGCGGTTAGTTATTACTGCGCGGGCCTTTTTGGATGGGGAGGGCGGATAGTTCTTGCGGCCTTCTTTACCGGCTGCGTTTTGTTTTTTCGTGTTCTCGCGGAAGCCCCTTCCTTTTTTTATTATGAAAAGGACAGGCGAAACCGTACTTTTAAGCGCGTTCACAGCCTGCTTCTGGCTTTTTCCGCGGGTTTGTGCATAGGCACAGGCGCCGGCGCATCCATGCCGCAGGGGCCTTTTCCCGGCCTGCGGGAAGAAACCGTCGCCGCTGTTTCGGGAAGGCTTGCGGAGGATCCCCGCGCGACGGCGGGGGGAAGAGGCCTGGGCCTTCTGGATCTGGCCTATGCCGTTGACAGGGCCGGCGTCAAAGCCGGCGCCCGTGGGGAATTGCCGGTCTATTTCCCCGAAGAAAGCCTCCCGGGAATAAAGGAATTCGGCCGCGGCTGTGTTGTGTACGTGGAAGGAAGTTTTGCCGCAGACGCCGCCGGCCGGCCTTATTTCAGAGCCGGTTCCGTTCATGTTGTCAAAGCCGCTCCCCCCCTTGAAACCTGGAGAACAGGCGTGCGGAAAAAACTTACGGAGCGCGCCGGCGCTTCACAGGGGGGCTGGGGCGGCCTTTCGCTGGCCCTGCTCCTTGGCATTAAGGATAACCTCGACAGTACTCTCGCCTCATCTTACCGTGACGCGGGCTGCTCCCACGTGCTTGCCCTTTCGGGTATGCATCTGGCTATAATATCCGCCGTCGTGGTTTTTCTGCTGAAAAAGCCGCTGGGCGTCAAGGCCGCCGCCGTATCGGGCGCCCTTTTTGTCCTGGCGTATGTGTTTATTGTCGGCCCCCAGCCCAGCCTTGGCAGGGCGGCGATCATGTACCTTCTGGGAACCCTGGCTGTGCTGGGAAATTTTCACCGCAACCCGCTCAACCTTCTGGGCATGAGTTTTCTTATACAGATTGCCGTTTATCCCGGATCGGGAACCAGTGTTTCTTTTATCCTTTCCTATCTGGCCCTTTTCGGCATACTCCTTATCGGGGAAAGCCTGCATGAACTGGGGCGGGGTAAAATACCCGAAATACTGCTCGGCCCTCTTTCGGCTTCCATCGGCGCGTTTATCGCCGCCGCCCCGGTAACCGTGTACTGGTTCGGCGTTTTGCGGCCCGCGGGCATTTTGGCCGGCCTTCTCGTCGTTCCCCTTGCGACGGCGTTCATGGCGGGTTCTCTCGCCTTCCTCGCCCTTGGCTTCATATCCCCTGTTTTGGGGGAAGCCCTTGTCCCTCTGCTTTCCGGTCTTTACCGGGCGCAGGACATGGTAGTCCGGACGGCCGCCGCTGTTCCGGGTATGGCCGCTCCTGACCCCCTGCCGGTATTGGCGGCGGCGCTGGCCTTCACCCTTTTCCTCCTCTATTTTGAATTCAGGATAAAGCGCCGGTGGAACCGCATCACCCCGCCGGTCCTGCCCGCATGAATATCAACTATGATTCGGCGGGGGAACTAAAGGCCCTTCTTGAAGAAAAGGGCCTTGGAATGCGGAAAAAATACGGGCAGAATTTTCTGATAAACCCGGGGATACGGAAGGCCCTTCTTGACGCGCTGGACGCCGGAGAGGGGGACGGCGTATGGGAAATAGGCCCCGGTCTGGGGGCCATGACCGCGGGGCTTCTTGAACGGGGAGCGCGTGTTACCGCCTTTGAGATAGATCCCGGGTTCATACGCCTCCTGAAAGAAATTTTTCCGGATGAAAAGAGGCTTGTCCTCGTAGAAGGAGACGTCCTTAAAACATGGAAAAGCAGGCCCGCCTCTCCCCTGCTTGTGGGAAACCTCCCGTACAACATAGGCGCGGCCCTTCTGGCCGGTTTTATGGAAAACGGGATGGTTTTCAGGCGCATGGTGGTGACGGTGCAGAAGGAAACCGCCCGCCGTATGGCGGCCTTTCCCGGCGATGCGGATTATTCATCTTTTTCCGTCGTATGCAGGTCCCGGTACAAGGTTGCCCCGCTTATGACGATCAAAGGCGCTTCGTTTTATCCTTCCCCCAGGGTTGATTCGCAGGGGGTGCGGCTGGAACTCCGGGATGAAATATCCGGAACATATCCGGACTGTTTTTATCCTCTTGTACGGCATCTTTTTTCGGTACGCAGAAAAACCATCAAGAACGGGCTTCAAAATTTTCTTTTTTCCCGTATAATAAAGGGGGATTCAGGCGGTTCCGCCGCTTCGGCCCGTGAAATTCTCAAAAGGCTGGATATACGTGAAAACGAAAGGGCGGAAAACCTGGACATTCCCGTATTTGTACGGATTTCGGGAGAAATTGACGGCCTTAGGGATCAAAGAAAATCCGGCCGCGGAAGATCCCCTGGAGAACGATGATGTCTGTCGCCGGTAATCTTTTGCTCATTGAAGAAAGACTCGAAAAAGCCTGCCGCCTCTCGGGCCGGAACAGGGACGAAATAAGGCTCATGGGGGTGACGAAATTTCACGGCAGATCGGTGGTGGAAGAAGCCTGGAAGGCCGGCGTGGATCTTTTCGGCGAAAACCGCGTACAGGAGGCGGAAAAAAAATTTGAAGGACGGCGGGAATCCTTTCCCGGACTGGATCTCCACCTGATAGGCAGCCTCCAGCGGAACAAGGCCAGAAAAGCCGCGGCTTTTTTTGACTGTATAGAATCGGTTGACCGGGAAGCCCTTATCACCGCCCTGGGGGCGTGTACGACGGAATTCGCGCCGCTTAAAATACTGTTTGAATTGCACGCCGGAGAGGAATCGAAGCGGGGTTTTCCGGATGAAGACGGCCTTCTTAGAGCCGCTGAACTGGCCCTGTCTTTTCCCGGGCTTAAGCCCGCGGGGCTTATGGCCATGGCCCCCTTTACGGCGGACGAGGCTTCGGTACGCGCCGCTTTCCGCAGGGCTGCGCGGGCGCGGGAAAGGCTCGCCGCCGCTTTTCCCGAAGCGGACTGGTCCTGTCTTTCAATGGGGATGTCCGGTGATTTTGAGATTGCCGTTGAAGAGGGATCTACCCTTGTTCGTATAGGGACGATTCTGTTTGGGGAACGGCTCCCATGAATAAAGCGGCGCTTGTACTTGTTTTATTTGTTTTTTCCGGCGTTGCGGCCGCCGCGCAGAGCGGCAGTTCGAGCGAGTCAACGGATCTGGATCTTCCGGCGTCAGAGTTCAATATGCGGGGTTTTCCCCAGTGGTCAAAAGATCTCCGCCGTGCGGAAATAGTCGCCTTTGGTTCCTTTCCCTTTACCATGTTTATCGTCACTACCATTATGGATACCATGCGGTATTCGAACCACGGATGGGATCAGCGGTATGCGCCCTGGCCCCTTAAAGGCTCGGGCGCAATTGATATGAGCGCCGAGGAGCACAAAATGGCGATGATGTACGCAGCCGTTGGTTCGCTTGCCTTTGCCTTTACGGATTTTATCATAGTGCAGATCAAGCGGAGCAGCGCGCGGAAAAAGGCCGGCTACCTGCCGCCGGGCACTCCCATTATTATTCACACCCCCCTGTCCGGGGATAAGGCGGCGGAGACAGAGGACGCGCCGGACGGCGCGCCCCCGGATGCGGCTTCCGGTTCTGACGAACCCTGATGCCGTCCTTTAACGGAATTGTCAAAGACGTTCCTCCCGCGCTCAGGCTTGACCGCTATGTGGCGGAATACCTTGGCATCCTTACCCGTTCCCAGATCAAGGCCAGATCCCTTTCCGCAAAAATAAACGGAAAGGATGTAAAGATTTCGCGGGAAGTACGGGAAGGGGACGCGCTGGAACTTTCCTGGGCCGAAAGCCCGCCTTCTCTTCCTGTCCCCGAAAACATCCCCCTTGACGTGCTTTACGAGGACGGGCGCGTCATTGTAATAAACAAGCCCCAGGGGCTTGTGGTGCACCCGGGCGCCGGAAACAGCGGCGGTACTCTGGTAAACGCGCTCCTGTACCGTTACGGCCTGAAGGCGGAGAACGGCATGGAAAGGCCCGGCATAGTACACCGTCTTGACAAGGACACTTCCGGCGTGATGATCGCCGCGAGGGACGAGAGGGCGCTGGATTTTCTTGCGGAACAATTCAGAAAAAGAAAAGTGCGTAAAACGTATGCGGCTTTGGTACGCGGAAACCCCAGAGACGAGAGAGGCCGCATAGAGACCTTTATCTGCCGGGACGGCCGGGACCGTAAACGCTTTACCGTGTCGGAAACCAGGGGGAAAGCCGCCGTCACGTTTTACCGGGTAATACGCCGCTGGGATGCATATTCACTGGTGCTGCTCAGGCCCAAAACAGGCAGGACCCATCAACTGAGGGTTCACCTGCGCTGGCTGGGAAACCCCGTCGCAGGCGATCCTCTCTACGCCGGAAAGGAAGATCTTTTCCCCGAAACGGGCCTCATGCTCCATTCCCGTTCCCTTACCCTGATCCTGCCCGATCACAACACGCCCGATACGTTCAAGGCCCCCATGCCCCGCCGTTTCCGGTATGCGGCAAGAAAACTCGAAGGCGGAGACGGATGAAGCCCCGGCTTGTTGCGGAGACGGAATCGTATGCGGTAGTCTACAAGCCTCCGTTTATGCATACCGCCCCCCTCAGGGAAGGGGAAAAAGGGACGCTGCTTGACTGGTTCGGCGCCGTCTTTCCCCCGGTACTGAAACTCGAGGGAAGAAAAAAAATCGAAGGCGGCCTTGTTCACCGGCTTGATTTTGAGACCGAAGGGCTGACGCTTATCGCAAAAAAACAGGATTTTCTGGACGCCTTCTTGCTTCGGCGGGAAAAAGAACTTTTTGTAAAGGAATACGGCGCGATCGTTTCTCCCCCGGGGGGACAGACCCTGCCGGGCTTCCCCCCGCCGCCTCCTTTTTCGCCCCTCATTGAAAGCGGTTTCAGGCCGTACGGCAGGGGAAGAAAAACAGTGCGGCCGCTTACGGGGAAAACGGAGGGGAAAGAGACGGACGAAAAGGTATACAGGACGGAAATCCTTGAAAGTACGGAATTGGACGGCGCCCGTAAATACCTGAGGCTGCGTATACAACGGGGCTTCCGCCACCAGATACGCTGTCACCTTGCGTGGATAGGCGCGCCTATATTGTACGATCCGCTGTACCGTACGGATTACCGTATCGGGGCCGAAAACGGCGCGGAAAGAAAAAACCTGGCCCTCCGCTGCGAAGTTCTTGCATTTGCCGATCTTTCAGGTGTAAAGCGGGAATACCGTATAAGTCCGCTTATCAGGGACTATTCGGTGAAAGCAGGCGGCTCCTGATTTCCGCGGCAAGGTAGAATGAGCCTGTTCCCAGGACCGGAAGTTTCTTTTTTTTACCTGTTTCAAGGGCCTTGTCTATTGCCGTTTTTGTGTCCGGCATGAAAAGCACTTCCGCGCCGGAAGAATTTTCCGCGGCGGCTTTAAAGGCTTCGAATGTTTTTTCGGGATTGCTCTTTTTGAAGGCTCCCGGGGCGGTAATGATGACGGGTGAAAAATGCGGAACAAGGGCCCGCGCCATCGCGGCGGCGTCTTTTCCTTCGGC
>JAITJV010000167.1 GCA_031278755.1 Treponema sp.
CCCCTTAAGCGGCGCCGTCCGTTTTTCCACGGGCTTTCTTGATCCGAAGGAATGGAAGGCGTCATGGATCTGCGCCCCGACGGCGTCCGATGTAAACCCCCTTTTCCGCCGGGAATTCAGCCTGACAAAAACCCCGCGCCGCGCCCGGCTTTTTATCTGCGGCCTCGGTTACTATGAGGCGTACATCAACGGGGAAAAAGCGGGGGACAGGCTGCTTGCCCCCAGTTGGACGGATTTCAGCAAACGGGTGTGCTATATCGCCCATGACGTTACTTCCATGCTTAAAGAACACAACGCCGTCGGGATTTTGCTTGGCGCGGGGTGGTACACCAACGTTTACAACAGGCCGCGCCCCACATTTATTGCCCAGCTTGTTGTGGAATATACAGACGGAAGCGGAGAAACAATTGCGTCCTCCGTCCGCAACGGGTGGTATGTCAACAATGACGGCCCCATGAGGAAAGCAAGCATCTACACAGGCGAAGTATACGACGCCCGTCAGGAAAAAAAAGGCTGGGCCGAATTTGGCTTTGATATGAAAACGCCCGCTAACGGCGTTTGGCTTCCTGTCATCGAAACGGAGCCTCCCGCCGGAAGCCTCGTTCCCATGGCGGAAGAACCGATACGCGCGATAGGCTGCCTGCCCCCGGAGTCGCTCGCTACGCCGCCCGGCGGGGAAACGGTCGTTGACTTCGGGCAAAACATTGCCGGCGTCATACGCCTTAAAATGAACTGCCCCCGCGGTACCCACGTTAAAATCCGTTACGCCGAACTGCTGCGGAAAGACGGCGGCCTTAACATGGACAATCTGCGCTTTGCCCTGCAAGCCGATGAGTATACCGCGCGGGGCGGCGGGGAAGAATACACGCCCCGCTTTACCTACCACGGCTTCCGTTACGCCGAAGTCTCCGGGCTTCCCGGCCTTAAAGCGGATGACGTTAAGGCGGTGATAGTCCGCAACGACGTCTCCGTGAGGGGGCGTTTTAACAGCGGCAATGAACTTCTTAACCGCATACAAAAAATCTGCGTATGGACGGAAAGCAACAACCTTCACGGCGTACCCACGGACTGCCCCCAGCGGGACGAGCGCCTCGGGTGGCTCAACGATCTTACCGTACGGGCCGAAGAAGCGGTCTACAATTTTGACATGAGCCGGTTCTACCGGAAATTCCTCGTGGATATAGCCGACGAGCAGGGGGCGAAAACAGGCGCCGTCACCGACACGGCGCCGTACCGGCATTACGGGGGGCAGCCCGCCGACGCGGTGTGTTCCAGCTATCTGATCCTGCCCTGGCTTCTCTATATGCACCACGGAGACAGGCAGGGGCTTGAACGGCATTACCGGGGCCTTGCCGCGTGGACGGCCTACCTTGAAAGCCAGTGCGAAGACGGGATAGTCGGTTACAGTTACTACGGCGACTGGGCGGCGCCCATCGCGGGAAATGACGTAAACAGCGCGGGCGCGGGCGCGGTATCGGCCATTACCCCCGGACGGCTCATGTCCACGGGATTTTTGTACCTGAACGCCCGCCTCATGGCAAAGATCGGGCGCGTCCTCGGCAAAAATGAGGACGCCGGGCGCTATGACAGGCTGGCGGAGACATGCGGCGAGGCCCTGAACAAAACCTTCCTTAACCGTGAAAAGGGTTATTATGGCTCCAACAGCCAGGCGTCGAACGTTTTTATGCTGTATCTGGGCGTGGCGCCGGAAGAATTCCGCGGCGCCGTCGTGCGGAATCTGGTAAAGGACATACGCGATCACGACGTCCATCTGACGACGGGCAATCTCTGTTCGCGGTATATCTTCGACGTTCTCTCCGACAACGGGCACATCGATCTGGCTTTTGAGCTTGCAACGCAGACAACGTACCCAAGCTGGGGCTATATGCTCGCAAACGGGGCCACCACTACCTGGGAACGCTGGGAATACGTCGACTCAGGCCCGCTTTTGGGCATGGCTTCGCACGATCATCCCATGTACGCAACCATAAGCGGCTGGTTTTATTCGTACCTTTTGGGCATACGGCCCCTTGAAGCCGGTTTCGGCAGTTTCACCTTCAAGCCGTATATTCCAAAAGCCCTCCCGTGCGTTGACGGTTCGGTAAAAACCGTAAAGGGGGACATACAGGCCGGCTGGAAGCAGGAAAAGGGCGGAGTCAGAATGAATATCACCGTACCCTTTAATTCACTCTGCCGCGCGGTACTTCCCCTTAAAGGCTCAGTTGTGGTAAACAATGAGAAGCGGGAAATGCAAAGCCAAAATGGTGAAGCATATATTGTTTTGGAAAGCGGCCGGTATGATATAATGAACACATAAAGAATTGCCGGGCGATTCAAATACGGAGGCAGAAAAATGAAGACGGTCAAAGACAAGTACGTTCTGGTTGGCGCTGATTTTGCGGGTTTTCCGCTCAAGGAAGCGGTGGTCGGGCACCTTAAATCAAAAGGATGGAATATAACGGACATAGGCGTAAAGTCCGCGGACGAAGAGAACCCGGAAATGTTCCACCGCATAGGCCTCAAAGCCGGCGCGAAGATTGCCGAGGGCGAATTTGAACGGGCCCTGCTTTTCTGCGGTACGGGCATGGGCATACATATAGCGGCAAGCAAGTGCCCGCATGTTCATTGCGGCGTGGTTGAAAGCGTGCCGGCGGCGCTCAGGGCCATTACCGGAAACGGCGTCAATGTTCTTGCCATGGGCGCGTTTTACGTGGCTCCCCAGATGGGAATGGATATTGCCGACGCCTTCCTTGAACACGATCTCGGCGGCGGCTACGAAGACTGGAAGAATTTTTATGAATTCCACAAACTGGCCATTGATGAGCTTGAGGCGTTCAACTATGAGGAATTCAAAAAGAACGGGTTTGAGGTAAAAAAACTGGGGGAAGTGGATCTCGCGTCCCCCAAATACGGCGTTCTTGCAAAATAGAACATAAAGGGAATTTATCTCAACCTTTTCAGACTGCGTGAAGCGCCGGCGGCCTGCCGCATTCGCGGGTTTTTGCGTCACTTTGCACCGCAAAAACCGCGGTTGACGGGCTGCTTTGGCGGTTTGCAGAGCAAAAATCGCCGCAGGCGGTTTTTCAGGGTTTTATGCGCGGGGCGCGGCAAACTGCTAGTCAAAAAACCGCCCCTTTTTGTATACTTGCGTTCATGAATGGTGATACAGAGACCCAGGCCCTTCTGGGGGACGAGGCTGTTTCGCTCGCCGCGCTTCACGCGGGGATCAGCGCGGCCTACGGGTACCCCGGCACTCCTTCGACGGAGATCATGGAATATCTCATGGCCGAATGTGAAAAAGACGGAAGGGGAAACGACGCCCCCAGGGCGGCCTGGTGCGCTAACGAAAAGACGGCCCTTGAAGCGGGCCTTGGGGCTTCTTTCGCGGGACGCAGATCTATCATTACCATGAAGCACGTGGGCCTTAATGTGGCCGCCGATCCTTTAATAAACGGCGCCCTTCTGGGGATTAAGGGCGGGCTTGTGATTGCCGCCGCCGATGATCCGGGCATGCACAGTTCCCAGAACGAACAGGATTCGCGCTTTTACGCCTCTTTTGCCATGATCCCCTGCCTTGAACCGCGGAGCCAGCAGGAAGCGTACGACATGGCCCGCGAAGCCTTTGACCTGTCGGAACGTTTCCACGCGCCTGTGATGCTGCGGCTCACGACCCGCCTTTCCCACGCCCGCTCCGCGGTGATCCCTTCTCCCCCGCGCGGGCGGAATCCCCTTTCAAAAATGGAAGACAAAAGACAGTGGATGCTGCTCCCCGTATTCGCCCGGAAAAATTACGCTTCCCTCATAGAAAAGCAAAAGGAATTTGAAGCGTGGTCCGCGTCCCATCCCGCAAACAGGATCGACAACGCGTCTTCGACTGACGGCCGGGCCGTGATCACGTCGGGCCTTGCCGGCAATTACTACGACGAAAACCTTCCCGATCTTGCGGCGCAAAGGGGCCTTCCTTCCCGCCTTCATATAGGGGTCTATCCCCTTCCCCTTGAAACGATACGCACCTTCTGCGCGGGGAAAAAGCAGGTGCTGGTAATCGAAGAAGGCCAGCCTTTTATTGAAGATCGCCTGAGAGGCATACTGCCCCAGGGCATGGAAATTCTGGGGCGGCGCGGCATGAACGCGCCGGTTCCCCGCACCGGAGAACTTGACCCCGACAATGTACGCTCCGCGTTGGGGCTTCCGCCGCGGCGCAGCGTGCTGGACGTCCTGCGGACAAGGCCCGGGGATTTACCGGGAAGACCGCCCCAGCTCTGCGCGGGCTGCCCCCACGCAGACAGCTATGAAACGATAAACAGGGCCGCCGCGGAACTGGACAACAGCCCCGGCCGTCCCCTGGTCAGCGTCAATTCCGACATAGGATGTTATTCGCTGGGGGCTTCCCCGCCCTACTCGGCCGTTGAATCAATTGTCTGCATGGGCGCAAGCGTGGGCATGGCCAGGGGCGCGGCCGACGCGGGAATTCCCTATGCCTTCGCCGTCATAGGCGACTCCACTTTTATCCACTCAGGCGTCGCCGGCCTCATTGACGCGGTAGAAGCGGACACCCCCATGACCCTTGTCATTCTGGACAACTCAATCGTCGCAATGACGGGCTGCCAGCCCACCGCGTTTCCTTCGGCAAAGCTGAAGCCCCTCATTCTGGGAACGGGGCTTGACCCCGCCCATTACCTTGAGCTTGAGGCAAAGAAACAGCTCGTCGAGGAAAACGCCGCAAAGCTCAAAAAGGAAGCCCTGCACAGGGGCCTTTCGGTGGTGGTCTTCAGGCGGGAATGCCTTGAAGCCGCGCGGAAACGGCTCAGGGCCGCGAAGAAATAAGAAAGCGCAGTTAACGCTGATCCTTTTAGCCGGGCCGCCCGGGTTTCCCGGTACGCGCCGCCGGCCCGGCCGCAAACAACACAGGAAGCGCGGCGGATTTATGCGCCGCGGCGTGTTCCGTCCTTGTGAAAAGACGGGAAAACCGCTATAATACACACTCATGAAATGCGACGTTATACTGGCCGGCGTGGGCGGACAGGGGGTCCTTTCCGTTGCGGCGATCATTGCAAAGGCGGCGGCGGCCTCCGGCCTCGCCGTCAGGCAGTCCGAAGTACACGGCATGGCCCAGCGCGGGGGGGCGGTATCGGCCCATCTCCGCCTTTCGGACGGTGAAATAGCAGGCGACCTTGTGCCGCGGGGAGGGGCGGATCTTATCATCTCGATGGAGCCGCTTGAAAGCCTCCGTTATGCGCAGTGGCTTTCCCCGGACGGCGCGCTGGTGACCGCCGCGGAACCTTTCGTCAACATAGGCGATTATCCGGCGTCCGAAGAAATCATCGGGGCAATAGGGGCCTTTCCCTTCGCCCGCATTGTCAATGCCGCGGAAATGGCAAAAGAAGCGGGGCTTGCAAGGGCGGTCAACATGGTCATGGTCGGGGCGGCCTCCCCCTTCCTTCCCCTTAAAAGCGAGGCGCTGGAGAAGACAATAGCGGCCGCCTTTGCATCCAAGGCGGGCGCCGCGGAAGCAAACATAAGGGCCTTCGGCCTCGGGCGCAGGGCTGCGGGAAACGCCGCATGAAGTACCAGTACCGGGACGAAAAAACGGAATGCATGCCCCGGCGTGATCTTGAAGCCCTGCAGCTTGAACGGCTCAGGCGGACGGTGGATCACGCCCTGCGCGCGCCCTTTTACCGCGAAAGGCTTTCCGCCGCGGGAATAAGGGACGGCGGCGGCATCAAAAGCCTTGACGATCTCAAACGCATTCCGTTTACTTCAAAAAAAGATCTCAGGGACGGTTTTCCCTGGGGCTTCCTCAGCATACCGAAAGAAGACGTGATACGCCTCCATACTTCAAGCGGAACCACCGGCATCCCTACTACGATATACTTTAGCCGGGACGATCTTGCCCGCTGGACGGGCTATGTGGCCCGCTGCATTTACGGCGCCGGCTGCAACAAGTCCGATGTTTTTCAAAACATGATCACCTACGGCCTTTTTACCGGAGGGCTGGGCTTTCACGCCGGAGCGGAAGAAGTGGGCATGCTCGTCATCCCCTCAGGTCCGGGAAACACGACGCGGCAGTTCCGCCTTATGCGGGATTTCGGAACCACGGTAGTGCACGCGACGCCGAGTTTTCTCCTTCATGTCGAAACCAAAATGAAGGAAGAAGGGGTAAAAAGGGAAAGCCTTTTCCTCAAACGGGCCTTTGCGGGCGCCGAGCCTTATTCGGAAGATACGCGGCGGCGTATAGAGGAACTCCTCCGCATCGACGTGTACAATTCCTACGGCCTTTCGGAAATGAACGGCCCCGGCGTCGCCTTTGAATGTCAGGCAAAAAACGGGCTTCACATCTGGGAAGACGGCTACATTGCCGAGATCATCAACCCCGACACCCTTGAACCGGCCGCCGGCGGCGAAACAGGGGAACTCGTCCTTACCATACTGTGCAGGGAAGCGTCTCCCCTGCTCCGCTACCGCACGCGGGATCTTACGGGTTTTTATGACGAACCCTGCCCCTGCGGCAGAACGCACCGCAGGCTCAGGCGCATTACAGGCCGCAGCGACGACATGCTTATCATCAACGGCGTCAACGTCTTCCCCAGCCAGATCGAGGAAGCGATCATGGCGATGAAGGAAGTGGGGAACAACTACCTTATCGTCGTCGAAAAGGAAGGCGTACTCGACAAGCTCACCGTCAAAACCGAAGTAGGACCGGACGTCTTCATGGACGATTCGCGGCCCCTTAACGCGCTCCGGGAACGCATACGCAAAACAATACAGGCGTCCATCACCGTTAACCCGCGCGTGGAACTCCACGAACACGGAAGCCTCCCTGTTTCCGAAGGCAAGGCCGTGCGCGTCAGGGACACAAGGCCCAAAGATGTATAAGAAATGAACCTGTTCGGAAACTTAAGTTTTGGAACGGCCTCGAACGGAAATCCCCAAAAAATCAACCGGGGTTTTTAGCGGCTCCCGAATATCTGTGAGGGAAGCCGTTCCTCTTTAGGCTTTGCGGAACGTAACCGCCCAGTCCGGCCCCGCGCCCGGATTTAATTCCGCGCAGAGATTGCCGAGGTTCCGCGCAATCTGCATCTGCAGCGTTTCGCCTATTATCACAAGGTTTTCACCGGGTTTTACAAAACCAAAGCTCGGTTCGTAGGGAATGGTTTCGCGGAAGATCTCCCTGTCCCTGCGCCGTATGACGGTCTCAACCATATCGCC
>JAITJV010000217.1 GCA_031278755.1 Treponema sp.
GTCTCCGCGGGAAAAAATACCGTGGCCTGTTCATCAACGGGAAACGCCGCGTCGTCCCTTGCCGGAGCCGCGGCTTCCATGGGGCTTACATCCTTCATCTTTGTTCCCGAAAGGGCCCCCGCCGGGAAAGTGACGCAGCTTCTTGTTTTCGGCGCCAATGTTATCAGTGTTAAAGGCAATTACGAGGATACCTTTAAACTGTCGGCGGAAGCGATAGAAAAATACGGCTGGTACAACAGGAACGCCGCTGTCAACCCGTATCTTTCCGAAGGGAAAAAGACCGTATCCCTGGAAATAGCCGAACAGCTTGATTTTGAAGTTCCCGATTTTGTCGCCGTCTCCGTAGGGGACGGCTGCACCATCGCGGGGGTGTGGAAGGGCTTTAAGGATCTGTACGCCGCGGGCCTTACGGATAAACTTCCCCGGCTTATCAGCGTCCAGGCGTCGGGCTGCTGTCCCGTGAACCGCGCGGCTGAAACGGGGCGGCCCATTGAATGGATGGAAGAAAATACGCTTGCCGACAGTATTGCGGTCGGCGTTCCCAGAAACGGGGACAAGGCTCTCGCCGCAATACGCGAATCAAACGGGATCACGGTCAATGTAAGCGATGAAGAAATTCTTTCCGCCATGAGGATGCTCGGAAGGACGTCCGGAGTTTTCGGCGAACCCGCGGGAACCGCGGGAACCGCGGGGCTTATAAAGGCGGCGGAACGGGGGCTGATTCCCCGCGATGCGCTGGTTGTGTCGGTGGTAACCGGAAACGGATTAAAAGACACGGCGTCCGCGCGGAAAGCGACGGAAGAGCCGTCCGGCGCCGCGCCCTTGATCCACATTTCCCCCGATATGAAACTGCTGGAGGAAGAATTCAGGAAGCGGTCCCTGCTGTGAAAGTTTCCCGCATCCCCCTGACGGTAAGGCGCTGGTACGCTTCCCGCCTTGCCGTGATTCTTGAAAGCATACTCATAGGTTGTCTTGCGGGTCTTATCGTGGTGCTTTTCAGGTATCTTTTGGGGCTTGCGGATATGGGACGGCGGCGGATCTACGAAGCCCTTCCCGGCCTGCCCGTTTCTTCCCTTTTCATGTGGATCTTCTGCCTGGCGGCGGCCGGACTCTTTTTGGGATGGGCGTCCATGGTAAAGCCCATGATAAGGGGAAGCGGCATTCCCCAGATCAAGGGAGCGCTCCGCAGGCTTATGCGGCTGGACTGGCGTACCGAACTTCCCCTGAAATTCATAACGGGAATTCTCGGTCTTGGCGCGGGGCTTTCGCTGGGGAGGGAGGGTCCTTCAATACAGATAGGCGCTTACACAGGCAGGGCCGTTCTGAGCCTGCTCCACAGGCCTCACCGTGAAAGGCGTATCCTTATTACCTCCGCTTCAGCCGCAGGGCTGGCCGCCGCTTTCAATGCGCCGCTGGCCGGGGTTCTTTTTGTTGTGGAGGAACTCAACACGGGATTCACCCCGCTTTCCGTCGCCTGTTCAATGGGGGCCGCGGTTGCGGCCGACGCCGTGGCGGGAGTTTTTTTCGGCTTTGCCCCCATATTTGATTTCCGCGGCGTCGGCGTTCTTCCCTTCAACGCCTTCCCGTGGATCGCCCTTTTGGGGATCATGTGCGGCGTGCTTGGAATTTTTTTCAAGCAGTCGCTGTACCGGTCTCAGGATCTCTACGCAAAACTCCGCATCCCCCTTTTGTTTCGCCCCCTTGTTCCCCTTCTCGTTTCCATTCCCCTTGGGTTTCATCTTTTTGACATAACCGGCGGCGGACACGGTATCATAGAAGCGCTTCCCGATGGAGGCAGGACGGCCGGTTTTGTGCTGCTCCTTCTTGCGGGAAAGCTGCTTTTTACCGCCCTCTGCTACGGCTCCGGAACTTCGGGCGGAATATTCCTTCCCCTGCTTGCCTGCGGCGCGCTTTCCGGAGAATTTCTTGCGCTTGTCCTTTCCGGATCAGGCTGGATCGAAGCGGGGCAAAATACCGCGTTTATCATTTTGGGAATGGCGGCCTTTTTTACCGCGGCGGTAAACGCGCCGGTAACGGGAATCATACTGATCCTTGAAATGAGCGGCGGCTTTAATCACCTTTTCAGCCTGGTCCTCGTCTGTCTTTCCGCGTTTGTTACCACGGCCCTTGCAGGTTCCCGTCCCGTGTACGAAGTCCTTCTTGAAAGGGTCGCGGCTCCGGCTCATGGCCGCCCCTGATCCGCTCCGCGCGGAGCCTCCGCAGGCGGAAGGCCGCGAATTCCGCGGTTACGGATTTATCGTCCACTGCTACGCCGATCCAAGACGGAACAGGCTGTACTGTACGGGCCGCCTTGAAGACGGAAGATCGTTTGCCGCCGTGGAAGAAACATGGCGGCCCTATATTCATATTTTTGAAGAAGACGCCGGGCGGGTTTTTTCACGCCTTGCTTCCCTGCGCTTTGAAAAGTTTCTTTCTCCCCTGGAATCTTTTTCGGGAAAAGAAAAGCTGTTTATGCTCCGTTTTTCCCGTTATGCGGATCGTTCGCGCGCGGCTGAAATACTGGAGGCGGCGGGGATACACAGCCCCGACGCCGATATAAAACCCGCGGATCTTTTTCTCTGCGAAAAAATGATCAAAGGGCCGGTATTGATTTGCGGGCGGGCGGAAGCCGGCCGCCGCGCCGGAGTCGTTATCCGGGAGCCTTTTTTTTCTCCGGCTGATTCAATGGAATTTCCCCTTGTTATCGCTTCGATTGATATTGAAACCGATACGCGGGATAACGCCATGAGGGCAATCGCGGCAGCCTGTGTTAAAACATCCGCTTTGACAAATGACATGTCCGGCGGCGAATCCGGCATGCGGAGCCTTGTCCGTGTAAGGGGGAAAGGTTCGGACAGGGAGGAAGTTTTTTTTCATGATGATGAAAGATCCCTGCTTGCCGCTTTTTTTGAGGATCTCAGGGAAATGGATCCCGATATTCTTACCGGATGGAATTTTATCGATTTTGATTTCCGCATCATAGCGGAACGCTGCGAACGGCTCGGCGTTCCGTTTACGCCGGGAAGATCTTCCGACGAGGGGAAATTTTTTGCGGGATCGGGGCGCCGTTCCGCGGCGGCGCTTGCGCCGGGCAGGCAGGTGCTTGACGCCCTCAGAATCGTGCGTTCCGGCTTTTTGGGATCGTCCCGCGGGCCGGGTGATTTTACACTGGAGGCCGTATCGCGGTCTGTTTTGGGAGAAGGCAAGATCGTCGCGTCTTCGGGGGAAAGCAAGATCGCGGAGCTGGACAGGCTTTATGCGGAAGATCCGGGGCTTTTCGGGGAGTACTGCCGCAGGGACGCGGAACTCGTCCTCCGCATACTTGCGAAAACCGGCCTCTTTGCGCTGACGCTGAAACGTTCTCTCCTTACCGGAACAAGCCTCGACAAGGCGTGGACCAGCGTGGTGAGCTTTGAGCGGATCTACGGCATAGAGCTTTACCGCAGGGGAATAGCCCCGCCGCCGCGTCTTGACAGGGACGTTTCAGGCGCCGCAGGCGGGACCGTCCTTGATCCCATACCGGGGCTTTTCAGCAATGTCGCGGTCTTTGATTTCCGCAGCCTCTATCCTACGATAATCAGGACCTTTAACATCGATCCCTTGTCCCATGCGCGGCGCCCGCCGGACGAAGGCGGCGCCGTCGTGGTGTACGGCGCCGCGGAATCCGCTTCCATAAGCGCCCCCAACGGCGCGGTTTTTTCACGGGAGCCGGGACTGCTCCCCGGCCTTATTGCCGGATATTTTGACGCCAGAAGGAAAGCCATCGCCGCGGGGGACGAGACCGCCGCCCGGGTGTACAAAATACTCATGAACAGTTTTTACGGCGTCATGGGGACGTCCGCCTGCCGGTACGGGAGGACGGAGCTTGCGGGATCGATCACATCGTTTGCACGCAAATGGCTTTTTCTTTCCAGGGACTGGTTTTCATCGCGCGGCTTCCGCGTGCTTTACGGGGATACCGATTCGCTTTTTGTTGAAACAGGATTCGGCGACGAAGTTCAGTTTGATGATTTTCTTTCATCATGCGGAAAGCTGGCGGAAGAGCTGAACGCATTTCTTCTGGAAACAGTGAAGAACGAATACGGCCTTGAATCTTTTCTGGAACTCCGCATTGAAAAAGCCTACCGCCGTTTTCTTATTCCGCAGCTTCGCGCCCTGCATGGCGGCGATGAAGATGATCAGCCGCGGGGCAGGGCCAAGGGGTACGGAGGGAGCCTCATCACTCCGTCAGGATCTAGCCCTGACGGTTCCTGTCCGGTGGAGGTCAAGGGAATGGAGGCGGTACGGAGCGACGCCACTCCGCTTGCAAAGCGGCTTCAGGTTGAACTGCTGGAACTGGTTTTTTCCGGGGCGGATGAAAAAGCCTTCAAGAAAAAAATAACCGGATGCCTTGATGAACTCCGCTCGGGAAAACTGGACGGCGAACTCGTGTACCGCAAGAGGCTTACACGGCCTCCTGAATCATACACGTCCTCCACGCCTCCCCAGGTAAAGGCGGCCCGCGCCCTCGGCTGGAAGAACCGCCGCGGGACGGTGGAATTTGTCTGGACGGAAACAGGGGCGGAGCCGGCGTCGCTTCCACACGGGGCGCTTGATTATGATCATTACGCCGCCTCCCAAATTCTTCCCGTCGCCCTTTCCATAGCGCAGGCGGTCCATTGGGACATGTCTGAATTTTACAGGACAAAAGGCCGCCCCGCAAAAGAAGGACAGCCCGAACTTGATTGGGAGGGCGGGGCATGACGCCGAAAATTCCGGAACCCGCAAAGGTTTCGCTCATGCCCGCCGGGCGGCGCGAAGAGCCTCATGCCGGCGTAAGCAGCTCCGTTATGCCGTCGGCCATTGTTTCAAGTATGATCCTGCAGGATGTCGCCCCCGCGTCATAGACCCCTTTGGACCGTTCTCCAAGGCGGCTGGAACGGCCGAATTTCGCTTCCAAATCTTTTGTGGATTCCCAGCCGCGGACGGCCGCTTCCTTTAATTCCGTAAGCGCTTCCGCAAGTTCCGTTTCATTTTCCGCGGCCCTGTCCATGGCGTCGCAGGCGGGGGCCAGCGTGTCAACAAGCGTCTTGTCGCCGGGGCGGGCTTCCACTATGTCGTACAGGGCAAGGAGGCCGGCCCTCAGCATGGCGGCAAGTTCCGAAGTTCCGATAAGATCGCAGGCGGATCCTGTTTCCGCCATCTGCATAAAAACGGTTCCGTAGATGGGGCCCATTGAACCGCCTATTCTGCTGAACAAAAGGTTTCCCAGCTCGTCAAGTCCATCGGTAAATTTTATATCCTTTTCCGCTATGCCTTCGGCAAACATGGTAAAACCCTTGCTCATGTTCATGCCGTGATCGCCGTCGCCTATAAGGCCGTCAACTTCGGAAAGGTGATCCTTGTTCCGCTTGACCGCTTCGGCTATTTTTAACAGTACCGCTTTTCCGGCTTTGTTCTGAAATTCGTTTTTCATTTGTACACCTTACCGCTGTTTAAAACCAACGCTGTAGCAGGGCGCGTCGATCAGTTCCTTTAATTCACCGTCAAGTTTCATCACCGTAAGCGAGACGCCCATCATTTCAAGCGAGGTAAAGTAATTGCCTGTATAGGCCCTGTATACCTTGACGCCCGCGGCCGAAAGTATTTTTTCAACTTCATCATAAAGAACGTAGAGTTCAATCACCGGCGTCGCCCCAAGGCCCGATATCAGAACCGCCGTTTCATCGCCGGAAGAAAAGGGAAGATCGGGAAGGACTACGCCCGTCATCCGTTTTGCAAGCCCTGCGGCGTTTTCAAGGGGGCAGACTTCGACGCCCGGTTCGCCGTGGTGCCCAATACCCACCTCCATTGTTCCCGGCTTTATTTCGAAATTGGGACGCCCCACCGCGGGAAGGGTGCAGGGAGTAAGGCCTACGCCTATGCTCCGCGTATTGTCTATCGCCTTCTGCGCAACGGCTGTTACTTCGTCAAGGCTTGCGCCTGAAGCCGCCTTTGCGCCTCCGGCCTTCCACATCAGCACTTCTCCCGCTACTCCGCGGCGCTTTCCCCTTTCGGACAGGGGGGCCGAAGCCGCGTCGTCATTGGCGACGACAGTTTTTACTTCTATGCCTTCCTTTGCCGCCATTTTAACCGCCATCTTGACGTTCATGTTGTCGCCGGAATAGTTGCCGTAAAGGCAGGCGACCCCCTTTCCCCGGTTAGCCGCCCTGAAAGCGTCGAGAAAAGCCGCCGCGCTGGGCGATGTAAAGATCTCTCCGAGCGCGGCGGCATCGATAAGATTTTCGCCTATGTACCCCGCGAAAGCAGGCTCGTGTCCGCTTCCCCCGCCCGTTACGATTCCCGCACGGCCGGGCGGCAGGGACGCCCGTTTCAGCACCCTCGGATTTTCGGTAGGGGCGACGATGTCAGGATGGGCCTTTACAAAACCCCTGATCATTTCATCGACTATGTCGTCCGGATTATTCAAGATTCTCTGCATCATGTCCTCCTTTTCATTTAATGGTATAAGCGCCGTCCACAAGAAGGTTATGTCCTGTGATCATGGCGGCGGCGTCGCTGCATAAAAAGCCTATGATACCGGCAATTTCATCGGGTTCCGCAAAACGTCCCGCGGGAATTTCTTTTTTGAAGGCCTCCCCCACAGGCCCGTCCCAGGCTTTGTGCCCCAGTTCGGTAAGCACCACCGTCGGGGAAACCGCGTTAACCCGTATGCCGTGCGGACCCCATTCAAGGGCAAGAACCTTTGTCATGGCGATTATGCCTCCCTTGCTTGCGCAGTAGGCGGCATGGCGGTCCAGGGCTATGACCCCCGCCTGGGACGCCATATTGACTATGCTGCCCGGCCGCCCGTTTTTGATAAGATACGATCCAAAGGCCTGGGCCATCATAAAACTGGCCGTAAGGTTAACGGCAATGGTTCTGTTCCAGTCGTCTTCGCTCAGGGCTTCCGCCTTTTCAAGGGCCACTATCCCCGCGCTGTTTACAAGTATATCGGCCCCGCCGAAATTCTCTACCGCCGCATCTATAAGCCGCCGCCTGAAAGCGCCGTCGCAGACATTGCCCTGCGCCCCTATGTTTTTTGCTCCAAGTTTTTTGGCGGCGGCGCCGGCCCCGGAATCAAGATCGGCGATCACCAGGTTAACGCCCTTTTTGGCAAAAAATTCCGCAGTCGCAAAACCTATGCCCGCGGCCCCTCCCGTAATAATCGCGGTTTTCCCCTTGAGGGAATAATCAGCGTCCGCGCCCTTGTAGGAAATCATGGCAGCCTCCTTGAGGTGAAAACGGTTATTAAACAAGTCTCCCAAAAAACGCGGATTTCTCAACGAAACCCACGTTTTTTGCAATTTTTTGGCGGAAGTTGTTCAGAAACTAAGTTTCTGAACAACTCTATTCTGTTGATTTTTATCATGGAATTAATCAGGCGATCTGTCAATTAAGGGAAGCTCTGAAAACCCCGGTTGGGTTTCCGGAACTTCCGGCAAAATGCCGCGGGGTAAGAAAACGGCGGTTAAAACCGCTTCCAAAAACTGAGGTTTTTAGATGTTTTCTTAAAATGAGCCTCCGCGGAGCAGAGCTCCGGGGTATTAAACCAGACTTTCGAAGAAAGGGCATGTACTGAAGAACAAGTTCAATCACATAAGCGGCGCGAAGAGCCGCAGGACGTCCTGCACCACGCGCTGCAGGGCGTTTCTGGCGCAGTCGGCAAACGTTATCCGGTGGCAGATGGGAAGCGTGTCAAGAAAGTCCCGTTTGATTTCCTTTACGGAGCTGCTGTCGTAAACCAGCACGCCGCATTCAAAGTGAAGGTAAAGACTGCGGAAATCAAGGTTGGTAGTTCCCACGGTGGCAACCTTGTCGTCGGATACAAAGGTTTTACTGTGGTTAAAGCCCGATGTATATTCGTAGACTTTTACCCCCGCCGACACAAGCTGCCGATAATAGGACCGCGATGTGATGGCGACCATCCATTTGTCCCAGCGGTGCGGCGTGATGATCCTTACGTCAACGCCGCTTTTGGCCGCCAGCGTCAGGGCGGAAAGGAGGTTGTCGTCAACAACAAGGTACGGCGTATTGATGTACACGTACTGTTTCGCATTATTGATGATCCTGATATAGACATGCTCGCCTACGTTTTCCTCATCAACAGGGCTGTCCGCGTAGGGCTGCACATGACCGTCGGATTTCTCCGTACAGGGGCCGGCCTTCCAGGGATAAAATGAAACATAGTCATCGCAGTCTTTCTGGTAGTAGTTCCATGTTCTGAGAAAAATCAAGGTAAGGGACCATGCCGCGTCCCCCGAGATCATGATCGCCGCATCCTTCCAGTGGCCGAAGCGGTCAATGGCGTTTATGTATTCATCGGCAAGGTTTATCCCTCCGGTAAAAGCGATCTTCCCGTCAACGGAAATTATCTTTCTGTGATCGCGGTTGTTCTGCAGCGACGAAAAGATAGGCCTGAACGGGTTAAAGATAACGCAGCGTATTCCTTTTCCTTCAAGCTGCTTCTTGAAATCAGGCGGCAGGGACATAAAGCATCCAAGATCGTCGTAGATGATGCGCACATCAAGCCCCTCGCCGGCCTTCCGTTCAAGTATGCCGAGAATGGGATCGAGCATCGCGCCCTGCCTCAGGATGAAAAATTCCATAAAGATGTACTTTTCCGCCTTTTCCAGCTCGGACAGAACCCGCTTGAAAAACACTTCCCCCGAATCAAGATATTCCGTGCGCGTGTGGGCATAGACGGGGAAACCCGCGTATTCCTGAAGGTAATACGCCTGGGGGTAATGTTCAGGATGGACGGCGGCGATCATTGGGAGCCTGTTTCCGGGAAGGGAAAACAACGCCGCTGTTTCACCGCCCACTTTTGCCATGATCTTCTTTAGTTTACGGGGATTCGATTGCACGTAAAAGAAAATATAGAGAATGCCGCCGAAAATGGGAATCATCAGGATCAGAAAAATCCAGGTTAGTTTATAGGCCGACTTTTCTTTTTTGTTGAGTATGTAAAGGCTTACCAGTATGCTTATTACATTGAGGCTCCAGTTGATATAATGGAAATATATGCTGGAACCGGCGATAAGAAACAGTAAAAACAGGATCTGGAAAAGAAGGACGGCCATCACCAGGACCCGCCTTCTGAAAACCACCCGGACCCATTTTTTGCTAATCTGTTGAGGATTAGGAACCGCGGGCTTTTCGCCTGCAAAAAACATCATACCCAAAGGAACAATCCCCCATTATATATCAATCAAAATATCACGAAGTCCCGTCAAAATCAAAGGACCCACGCAGGCGCGCGGCCAACGCCCCTACAGGGGCCACGGACCGGCCCCTTCCCTGAGAACGGAAATCTCATCCCCTGAAAGATCCAGAATCGTTGAAAAAGTACGGTTCTGTTCTTCCCCGCTGTCAAGAATAAGATCAACGCCTTTTATGTCTTCCAGTTCCCAGCCGCCTTCAAAAAGATCCTCCTCGGGAATGGGGGAATACGCTTCATCCGCGCCTTCCGTCATTTTCCGCTTCGCGGTTACCGAATAGAGGGGAGTCCCCAGCGACGCGATGATCCTCAGGGGAACAGGATGGTCGGGGATGCGTATACCCGCCTCGCTCCGGCGGAGGCCCAATGCCTTTTCCGTTCCCGAAAGGGTTTTGAGGATAAAAACATAAGGCCCCGGCGAAAGGCGTTTTATCAGCCTGAACCGGGTATTGTCCATGCTGCACCATTCGCCGAACTGTGAAATATCGGAACAGAGGAGGGTAAAGTGCCGTTCGTCCCGCTGCGCCGAAAGAGTCCGCAGCCGCTTTACCCCTTCGCGGATTTTGAGCGAACAGACAAGGCTCCAACTGGTATCGGTAGGCAAAGCGGCAACGCCCCCGCGTTCAAGCAGGCGTACCGTTTTTGCTACAACACGGTCGTCGATGTTGCCGGGAACCACATACTCGATCATTTTGCGCGGCCGCCCGTCAGGGAACCCAGATAAGTTTATTCGGGGCGGATTCGTTGAGGAATATCTTTGTGAACCGCCCCGAATGTTCAACGCCGGGATTTTCGGGAAAGTACGTTTTTCTGAAAAACCAGATCACATCGGCCATCACAGGCGCCGAATTGGAAGGCGCGTAACGGAACCAGATTTCCTCATTTTCGAGGATTTGCTTCGCCTTTTTGTCGCCGGCAAGTTCACTGTCCGTGAGCCTGCGTATTTCCGTGCGCAGCCCGCCATAGTGGGTCATCCCAACGGAAAGCAGGCGCAGGTGTTCGTGGTCGTCCATCCAGTAGATTTCGTAGATTCCCGCCACGGAAGGAACCTTTGCATTGATGGTCCAGCGCTCGGCGACTGAAAGAGGCGACCAGCTTACAAAGTAGTGAACTTCTTCGCCCTTTTCCCGGGCGGTGATTCCGTAATCCATGGCGTAATCATATCACGGATGCGCCGGATTTTCCATGCCCAAAATCAACAACCCCGCCGCCGCAAACAGACGGGGGGCCTGTTTCCGCGCCCCCGTTCCGCGGCAGCGGCCTTTACCCTCCGGCCCCCCGCGCTCCAGCCCTGCCGCGCAGGGCTTCCGCTGCCCCCCAATTATTCGAAAGCCTGGTTTAATACCCTGCCGCAAACTGTGTTTGCCCGCTCTGCCGCGGTTATAAAGATATGAAACCCGAATACAATACCTTATGAGATCAACATACCGCGCGGTATGTTGATTTTCCATTGAACTTGTTTCAAACCCGGTTGGTTATTGCAGGTTAAAGTCCATTGGACTTTAACTGCCAAGTCTTTATTATGATTGTCTAATGATTGCCTCGGCGCTTAATTCGGGGTGTGAATATTTATTAACGGAAGACTTGGCAGATGGGCAGGTAATTGAAGATAGATTAACAATAGTAAATATTTTCGTGAAAGAGAATATGAGAAAATATTTAAAATAAGAAATTACAAGCACCGGCGCTTCGCATAACAGGCCTGTATGCGCTTCGGGGCTAAAGCCCCTCGGCCTCCGCAACGGCCGGATCGTTCTGCAATGCGCCCCGGCGCGGCCGGGGAACATTCCCGCGCCGTTGCCCCGGCAAAGAAGCTCTGTAAAAACTTGAATTCGATCACCACACAATCCCTATGCCTATTCCTCCGAATCCCCGTGTACCTGTTCTGTCTGTTTTAATTCCGCCCGAAAGCGTATATACGAAGATTGAAGGGGGCGGGTACCATTTGATTTCGGCGCCCAGTTCAAAGACGGCGGGTCCCTGCGCTGCGCGGTTTTTGGAGCGCGGGGAAAAGCTGAATTCGGGAAGGAAGGAAATTCCGGCAATAAAATAAGTATGCCTGAACAGTACGCCTGCGGGCAGAAACAGCCGGGGCGGGGAATCGCCGGGGAACGCGGTCCGTATGCCCGGCGCGAAGAGGAGGCTTAAGAAGCGGAAGTCCAGCGACAGGGGAAGCCTGATGGAAAGGCCTTCCTTTTGCGGCGTTTGATCGGGATCCTGAGACCAGCCGTAGGAAAGTCCGGCGGCCATTTCCAGGGGAATTCCGGAAGACGTACGAAGGAACTGCCATTTCGCGGAAAGGGCGAGGCCCCACAGGGCCTCTTTCCCAAAAACGGGAACTGCGTTAAGAACCGCGGCCAGTTCGAGTTTTTCTATAACGCTGAGACGCGTTCCCGCTTCAAAGGGCAGGCTGGAAAAAACCCCGGCCTCGGAAGGGCGGCCGAAAAAAAGCCCGCCCTCAATCTGAAAACTGCCCCGGGGAAGTACGGCGGGGGATGCTGCGAAAATAAGCCCCGGGACCGCCCCGTTGATTGACAGGGGATAAATATTGATTGAAGAATCTATTGCCGCTTCAAAGACAAGACTCTGCCGCACCGGTTCGGAATCGTCCCACGGAATGGAGACGCCTTCTATTGTTATCCGGTATACCCCGTCGGGCAGGACGCCCTGTGCGCCCTGCTCCCTGCCGTTCCAGACTACCGTCTGCTGCCGGGATGTAAAGGGGCCGAGTTCGGCGGTGTAGACTGTTTCCCCTCCGGGGGCTTTTATGGTTATAAGCGCCTTTCCCGGGCTTGAAACTTCGAAGCCCGCGCGGGTAAGCCCCAGTGAGCCTGAATTGGCCGGATTGAAGCGGGGCCTTTCGACGCCTGTCTGCAGAATACGAAAAGGCGAAGGCGTAAGGACCAGTTCCGCCGGAATGATAAACCCTTCCCGTATGTATACTGTTGTGGAAGCGTCCGTCCATCCAAAAGAGCGGACCTGTATGGTATGGTAGCCGATCGGAAGGGTTATTCCCGTTCCTGCCGCGAGTTCTTCCACAGAAAACAATTCCTGTTTTCCATCTATAAAAATTTCAGGCGCAAAAGGATACACGTCCGGGGAAGGGCTGCCTTCGCCCCGGCGCGCGGTGATAATGGCCTGTCCGACGGTTGCTTCAAGTTCTATGGACATCACAAGCCGGCTTCCCGATGAAAGGGTTACGTTGAAAACCCTTTCGCGGTAGCCTTCTTTTACAAGCCTGACGACGTGTATTCCGCTGTTTACGTTCAGCGTCAACGGGCTAAGACCCTGTTCTATGCCGTCTACAAATACCCTGGCCTGGCTCGGTTCGGTGCGGACCATAAGGCCGCGGCCGGCTTCTTCCCGGAAAATATCCCCTTTGATTATTTCGTTGATCACCGCCGTCTGCCCGTGCACAAAAACAACTGCATGAAAACAGATCAGAAAAAACAGGAGGAAAATACGCGGCGCCGGTTTTGCCTTCACCTTATTAGTATAATCAATTTTTTCGGCTAAAAGTAAGGGCCGGATTCAAAAGGGAATTCCAACGAAGCCCGTCCGGTAGATCGTTTGGAAAATATGCCGTTTGTGAAGCGGGCCGGGAGTCCGTGTTACGCCTGGCTTACACCGCGAATGTGACGATAATCCTGTACGCGACGGCCCCCGCAGAGGCAATAATGCTTATCCACTTCAGTATATGATCGGCGGCGCTTGTTTTTAGATCCCGGTAAATGGTCTTTTTGGCCGGCGCGTTAAAGCCCCTGGTCTCAAGGGCAATGGCCTGCTGCTGTACCTTCATGATCGAATTGGCCACCACCGGCACCATGATGGGAATAAAGGAACTGAAGCGTTTCCAGAGACTGCCCTCTGTTTCAAGCCCCCTGGCCCGCTGGGCGTCCATAATCTGATGCATTTCCTTGCTGAGCTGGGGAAGACTCTGGAAAGTGGTGATAAAAATAAAAGACGCCCGGTACGGGAGTCCCCCCATGTTCATGGCCACCCCCAGATCGGTCATGTTCATGGTCCTGAACAACAGGAAAAGGGCGGCCATAAGGGGCGCGATACGCCTGAAGAATTTCAGCGCGTAGAGAAGCCCCTCCCGGTAAAACCGGACGGCAAAAAAAGGAAGGGAAATGAC
>JAITJV010000294.1 GCA_031278755.1 Treponema sp.
TGCCTCAATCCAGAAGAACGCCGCGGCCGCCAAAATCGTGGATGAAACAGGCGAAGCGAAAGCCGTCAAAAAGCCCGGCGGCAAACCGGCCGCCGGGGCCGCGCCCCAAAAGCGGGGCCGCGCCCCATGAAATGTACGGCGCCGGTGAAGGCTTGAACAGCCGCCCGGGCCGCCCGGAAGACAAGCGGCCTCGTTTGGGAAAAGAAAGCCGGCGCATTTCGCCGCTCCGGAGGAATCAGTCGCCTCTCACGAAAGCGTCGCTGTAGCCTGAACTTTTAAACCGCTCAAGCAGCGCTCCGCTTTCGCCTAAATTTACCGGCCCCAGTAAAATGCGGTAAACGGGGTTGTCCATGCTTCCCCCGTTTTGAACAACTATCGGGTAGCTTTTCCCTATACGGGAAATTTCCGGTTCTACCGCTTCAGCTTTGCTGTAGGCGCCCAACTGGAGGTAGTACTTTCCGTGCTCAAGGCTGTTTATCACCGGTACGGAAAAAATCCCCGCTGCGGCGGGCTGCACAGGAACAGGATCAGTATAGGATTGTGCGGGAAGTTCTGATGTACCGGATACCGGGGGAATAACTTCCGCGGGCGGAACGGTATACCAGTCCTCGGGAGGACGTTCACCGGAAGGAACAAGGCTCAGTTCCCTTGTGGTTGCGGCTTCAGGTACAGCCGCCACGGCGGGAGGCGCGGCCGGCGTCTCCGCGGGAGGTTCAGGCGCGGGGGAAACATCGGCGCCTTCTTCTGCGTCCGGAACCACCCAGGCAAGATCCGGCTCCGGGGCGTTCGTTTCCGAAGCGGGGGGGGAATAGTAATCGGGAATATCCACAATTTCTTCTCCGGCCGCCTTCGACTCCGTAAATTCCGCAACGGGGGGGAAAACCGGGGGGGGGTCGGGAGCTTCGGTAATTTTGGAACCGTCTGTTTCTGCGGGATCCGTTTCCGCGGCGGATTCAGGCGGAGGAACATCCACAAAAACGGCCTCCGGGGGAGGGGTTTCTGAAACTGCTTTGTCCGGTACGGCCCCCCCGCCGCCGTATTCCGCGGCTATACGCGCCCTGGGATCAAAGTCGGGGTCCCCCGAAGACGCAAGCCCTTCGGTAAAAAGCGAAAACGCTATGGGATCCTGCGGCTGTTCCAGCCTGATTCTGCCTATGGAACTGGCCCGCAGCCCTATGCTGAGCGCGGCGTCCCGCGAAAGTACGGCAAGGAGTCCGGGTGTATCAAGAGAGGCGGCGACTATAACCCTGATGGTTTTTCCCGTCTCAAGATTCGTCACATCCACCACCGTGTTCCGGGGGAAAGAATTGGTGGCCGCATAGTACCCTTCATCGGGAAGCTCTCCTCCCGCGGATACCGAAGCGGCGCCTTCCCAGATCGAAGCGCCGGTAAGGATCATAAACGCCGGCAGTAAAAATAAAGCCGAAAATCTTTTCATACATCTTTCCTTATTGTGGATCGTTGAGCTGGGGCAGGAGCCTTCTGACTTCCTGTTTTACCCAGAGAAATTCATCATCCATGGACGTAAGCTGTTTTTTACCGCAGCGCTGTTCAAAAAGCAGCCTGCAGGGGCTGGTTGTAAAAAGTTTAAGTGAAACCTGATCCGGCCTTACAGCGGCGGTTTCGGTTTCCGAAATTTCCGCAAGGGGGTAATCCAGAACCGCAATGATGAAATAATCCATGCCTCCCTGCGCGGCTTCGTCTATGTCCGCCCGCGCCGTTTCCGGCAGTTCCTTTTCGAATTTTCCCTCCAGCCTGAGGATAGGGGCGTTGCTGACAATATGCCCCGCGTCAAAAAAAACGTCAAAAAGGCCGCTTTCCCAGAGGCTTGAATGTTCATTGGCGTCCGCCCCGGGAGGAAGCCCCGTCTCCACAATCAGAAAGGAAACGGTCGCCGCCGGAACAGGAACGCTGACAAGGGCGGACAAAAACAGAACGGCGATTTTTTTTGAAACCATGGATTCCTCCCCATTCAGTATCGGCAAAATAAAGGCGCCCCCTGAATGTTTTGTTCCCGGAGCGGGCGTGTCCCGCCTTAACCTTTCCCCCTTTCCGTGGTATGCTTCGACGGTGAATTACTACGCTCTTCAGGTAAAAACCAGGGGTGAAGAAAAATATATCAAGCTGTTCCGGGCCCTTCATTCCGGCATCGCCCTTCCGCTTTATTTTCCGCAGAGGCGGATAGACATACGCCGAAAGGGAAAGATCATCCATTCCACCGCGGCCATATTTCCCGGCTATATTTTCGCGGAGCTTCAATCCGGCGACGACATCATGAAATACCAGTGGTCCATACGGCGCACCGAAGGGTTTTACCGCTTCTTGCGCTCGAACCGGGATATTTCCGCCCTTCAGGGCCGCGATCTGGAACTGGTGCTTCACTTCATCAAAAAAACAGGGCCTGTCGCCGGCAAATCCATGGTTTATTTTGATGAAAATTCCCGCATCGTCGTCACCGAAGGCCCCCTTATGGGGCTTGAGGGAAAGATAATAAAAGTCGATAAAAGAAAGGGGAGGGCAAAGATCAAGCTTGATCTGTACGACGATTCCTTTTCCGTCGATCTCGCCTTTGAGGTAATCGGAACGCTGGAACGCCGTTAAGCAGGCAGCCCGCCGGACCGCGAAATTCGTAAATACGGGTAATTTCGGGTATGCCGGGGCCGCCGGGGTTTTTCACCCGGTCTTCGCCGTAAAACATGACAACTAAAAATTCAGGCCGCCTTTATATTATTGGAGCGGGTTTCGCGGGCCAGACCCTTGCAAACGAAATCAGACGCAAAGCCGTATTCGGCGAAGTGGTGGCCTTTCTGGACGACGATCCTGAAAAAATAGGCCGCCGCATCGAAGGGATCCCCGTGCTGGGGCCCATACGCGACGTTGCCCGCCTCCTCAGGATGAACCCCGCCGACGAAGCGATCATCGCCATTCCGGGTGCAAGCCGCGAATACCTCAAGGAAATTTACGAGATCCTTAAAAAGGCCGGATTCGTCAAGATCCGCATACTTCCCGGCATTTCCCAGATTATCGAAGGGGACGCCCACCTTATACAGACCCGCTTCATAGATCCCCAGGACCTCCTGGGCCGCACCCCCGTCGCCGTCAACCTCAGGCAGAGCCTTGCGTACCTCAGGGGAAAACGCGTTCTTGTAACCGGCGCGGGCGGTTCCATTGGGAGTGAATTGTGCCGGCAGCTTCTTTCGGGCGGCGCTTCGCGTCTGTACCTTTTCGGCCACGGCGAAAATTCGATCTACCAGATTGACCGCGAACTCCGCCTTCTCCAGGAGGAAGGGGTCGGCGAAAAGGCGGCGCTCATACCCGTCATCGGGGATCTTAAAGACGAAAACTACATGGACTACATACTGGGGAAGCTCAAGGCCGACGTGGTCTTTCATACCGCGGCCTACAAGCACGTGCCCCTCATGGAAGAAAATCCCGTAGCGGCAATCGAAAACAACCTTTTCGGCACCGACAATTTGATCCGCGCCGCGCGGAAGCACAGGGTACGGCGTTTTGTCCACATTACCACCGACAAGGCGGTCGAGCCGGTGTCGGTTTACGGCGTTTCCAAGTACCTGTGCGAACAGCTTGTCCTGCAGACCGCCGTATCGGGGGACAAAACGGCGGAAGAATTCATGGTAGTCCGTTTCGGCAACGTCCTCGGATCGCGGGGATCCATCATGCCCCTTTTTCAGAAACAGATCGAAAAAGGCGGACCCGTCACGGTTACACACCCCGAAATGCGCCGCTGGTTCATGACCATTCCGGAAGCCTGCTCCCTGGTTCTCAAGGCGGGGGGCGTCGGCGATAACGGCAGGCTCTACCTGCTGGACATGGGGGAGCCTGTACGCATACGGGATCTTGCCGAACAGATGATACGCTTTTACGGATTTATCCCTGAAACGGATATAGCCATCGAATATGTGGGAATCCGCCCCGGTGAAAGGCTTGACGAGCAGCTTTGGGGGGACGATGAAATCACCGAAAAAACCGAAC
>JAITJV010000314.1 GCA_031278755.1 Treponema sp.
CGCCGCGATGCTCCCTTCGTAGGGGTGTATGCCCTCCACCCCCGTTTGAATCCTGGACAGCGTAATATCGACGCCGACGACCGCGATGGGCCGGCCGTTCTTTTTTATCGGAACCACCAGGGAGGTAATCAGCGAGTCTTTTCCTCCCAAATTATACATAAAAGGCTCCACCACGGTTTCCTCTCCGGTCCGCATGGCGATATTGTAAAAATCAGCGCCGCTTTCGTCGTACCCCGCCGAATACTCCAACTGGGCCCCGGAAGCGGTACGCGCCCAGTTGGAAAGGAACCGGCCGGTCGCGTCGGTCCCCTCGGTATTGGCGTACTGGGCGTCCATGCCGTCCAGGGCGTTTGGTTCCCAGACGGTCCAGGCGGAGGCAAGATCGGGGCTTTCCTCGACCATTTGCCTGAGCAGCATATTGTAAAAAAAACGGCGCTGGGACGGTTCTATCTGTTCGTAGACTTCCATTGAGTGGGCCAGCGCCCTGGCCACGCTGAACTGGGTTTCCATCCACAGACTGATTTTGCCGGCCTCGTTATTGCCCAGGTTCTTGAGATCACTGTCAGCCAACCGGGTAATCTGCTTTTGGGAAATATTCAAAATGGTTCCCAAAAGGACGCCGATCCCCGAAAGGGTAAGGGCGATAATCATAATAATGAGTTTTTTGCCTATTTTCACACAGCCTCCTCAAAATACGTTATCGGGGGCGCAGACGCCATTTTCCTTTATAATAAGCTATTATTTCAAATAAAACAAGATTCGGTTATGTTCGTTTTTTACGCGGCGCATCCCGGATTCCCTTCTTCCCGGCTATTTCTTGGCCATATATTGCGTTTCGCCCCTGAATGGAGGTCATAGGAACAACCAAAAATTGAACGCTGCCCTAAAAAACTGCCGGATCAGCCTGTTTTCGGCAATGATTTACGCAAAATCAGCCCGTCACGGTCTTTGGAGCAATGACAAGCCTGATGCACAGCTTTACCACCGCAAGAATTTCGCGGACATAGACGGTGGGCCGTACAAGACAGGGGGAAGGGGACGAAATCCCCGCCGCATCGGGAAAACCTGCCTTTCCTGCAAGAAAAAGTGAGCGCGAAAGGTGAAAATCACTGGTCAGAACGGCAACGGGAACATCCCCGCCTTCCCTTTCGCGTATTATGCGGCGGGAAAAACGCAGATTCTGTATTGTATCGCGGGCGGCGTCTTCTTCTATGATACGCTCCGGCTCCAGGCCGCGGGCGCGGAGGTACAGGGCCATGGCCCTTGATTCGGGAATGGGCGCAAACATTCCCCTGCCCCCCGAAACAACAGCCACAGCCTGCGGATGCGCGGAAAGCCAGCCCGCCGCGGTTTCAAGCCTTCCGGCAAGCGTATCTGAAACACTTCCGTCACGCCTGATGCCGCCGCCCAAAACAATCACATAACCAATATCGTTTTCAGGCGCCTGCACGGGCCGGCAAATAAAGACAAGCGCGGCGATTGCCACGGCCGCGCCGGCAAAAACGGCGGCGGACAGTACAATCTTCAGTTTTCCGGGGATTATCGTTTTTCCGCCGCGTTTTCTTTTTTCCATAAAGACGCAGGCGCATAGCCCCGCACCGCCGGCAAAGGGCCAGATCACGGAAAAACCCCAGAGGGACGATCCGTGCAGGCCAAGCAAAACATAATACAGAAAAAGACACGCCGAAAAAACAAACGCCGCAAATGCGGCAGAAGAATGAAAAAAGCGTCTGCGCTTCGTGTTGCTCATGCAAACTCCCGTCGTAAAATTCACCCGCCCCGCCGGCAGGGAAGCCCCGGAAACGCCGGCCGGGCAGTTCAGGATACTAAAGTTTTAAATCCTGGTAAAGGATAATTGTTAGCGCGGACATTGACACTCTGTGATGATACGCTTATATTTTTTGAGCGATGATGGAACAAAATTCTGAAATTTCAAAGAGCCGCTTTGCGTATTTGGATAATCTTCGTTCTTTTGTAATCATTCTGGTAATTGTAATGCATTCATCGGTAACCTACAGCGGCATTGGCGGCTGGTATTATAAAGAAGGAATGCAGGAAAATTTGAATACCATTGAATTTGTTATCTTTGGCGTTCTTCAATCGTTTACCCAAGCCTGGTTTATGGGCGTTTTGTTTTTTATTTCGGCTTTTTTGGCCGCAAGATCGATCCGCAAACGCGGTCCGGCGATATTTGTCAGGGAAAGGCTGTTCCGGCTCGGCCTTCCCCTGCTTTTTTATATGTTGTTGATTGCGCCGTTTATTTACTTTGTCCTTTTAAAAGAAGAACCGTCTTTTTCATGGCCGTATTTGCTGGATAACTATAAAAGTTATATTTCATCTTTCACCTGGCTGGGTTCAACGGGGCCGCTTTGGTTTGCTGAAGCGCTTTTATTCTTCTGCGTCACATACGCGTTAATACGAAAAATATTTATAAGGGAGCCTCTAAAAACTTCGGGGTTTTCGGAGGCTCCCATAAAGCAAAACCGCGGTAAAGAAATAATCACGGTAAAAAATATACTGTTGATTGTCCTCTTAACCGCCGTTGTTGCATTTTTGATCAGGCTGATTTTTCCGATAGGATCAAGTTTTTATAATTTGCAATTTTCTTTCTTTTCATCGTATATGGTATTATTTATTCTTGGAATAATTGTTGGTGAAAGAGAAATGTTTAACGCCGTCTCTGATGAAAAAAACATAAAGTGGTTTAACGCGGCGTTAATTATCGGACTTCCGATGTGGCTGCTAATAATGCTGTTTGGCGGCGCGCTCAGGGGCGAGACCTTTTTCTACGGCGGATTATATTGGCAAAGTTTTTTCTATGCCCTCTGGGAGTCTTTCTTTGCCGTTGCATTTTCAATAGGGGTTATACCGTTCTTTAAAAAGTTTGTAAATATTAATAATAAAATCACACGATTGACGGCGGAAAATTCATTCGGCGTCTATATTTTTCATGCGCCGTTTCTAATCGCGGTATCGCTTTTGTTAAAGGGATGGTCCGTAATGCCTTTAATAAAATTTATACCGGCCGCGTTCATTACATTTTGCATTTGCCTTGGATTCTCCGTGACGGTCCGGAAAATTAAACCGATAAAAATTTTGTTAAAATAGAGTTGTTCAGAAACTGAAGTTTCTGAACAACTTCCGCTAAAAAATGGCAAAAAACACGGATTTTGTTGAGAAATCCGCGTTTTTTGGGAGACTTGTTCAATAACCAACCGGGTTATTGAACAAGTCCAATGATCCTGCGCTACAATCCCAGCAAAACCCCGGCCGCGCCTGCGGCGGCGATGTAAAAAACCGGGTGAAATTTCAGCCTGCGTATCAGGATAAGAATGACGGCAAAAAGAATACACTCCTTCCACTTGAGGATTTCGTACCACGCGGTAAACGCGCCGTTGTAAAGGGCGATGCGAAGGGCCGCAAAGGCGGCGGCGGCAAGCAGCCCCGCGGCGGCGGGACGGAAGCCGCGGAAAACGGCGGTAACAATACGGTTTGTTTTGAACGCGGCGAACACGCGGTCAACAACGATAATGACGGCGATGGACGGCGCGGCAAGCCCGAGGCCTGCGGTAATTGCCCCGGAAATTCCGGCGGCAAGAAAACCGGCCTGCGCGCTCATGTTGATCCCTATTGCCCCCGGCGAGCATTGCGCGATAGCAAGCAGATCCCCCACTTTTTCATGGCTGAGCCAGGAATATTTTCCGGCAAGTTCAAATAAAAAAGGAAGCGTGGCAAGTCCGCCTCCAACCGAAAAAAGGCCTATCTTGCAGAATTCGGCAAAGAGGAAAAAAAGATTCACGGGCGGCCTCCTTTGCGGCCGGCGTCTTCGCCGTTTTTGCCCGGAATTGTTCCGGATGGATCTTTTTTCATGCCGTACATAAAGAAGCCCAGGACGCCCGCGCCGGCGACAACAAGAACAGGCGATGCGCTCAACGCCGACTGAAGGCAAAAGCCCGCAATAAATATCACCGCTGAAACGGCGTCCTTAAAGAGGCCCTTGAGGAGTTTGAACAGCGTATCAATGATCAGGGCGCAGGCGGCAATCCTGATCCCCGCAAAGGCATGCCGGACCACGGCATATTCGGCAAAGCGTTTAATAAAAACCGAAATGATGATCATGACAAGAATGCCGGGAACGAGGAAACTTACGGTGGCGGCAATACCGCCGAGAGGGCCTTTCCGCCTGCAGCCTATAAAGGTGGCGGTGTTTACCGCGATGATACCAGGGGTGATTTGGGCGATGGTATAGTAGTCCATCACTTCGTCCATGGTAACCCAGTTCTTTTTCCCTATGATCTCCCGCTCAAGCACGGGGATCATCGCATAGCCTCCGCCGAATGTCATGCAGCCTATTTTGATAAAAGTCCAGATCAGTTCAAGATATTCCTTCACCTTTTACCGCCCCGCTCCGCTCTGCGCATCTTCTTTCGCTTTCACTATCGAAATGTGAAGTTCTTCGAGCTGTTTCGGGTTTACCTCCGAAGGGCTGTCGTCCATGGGGCTTACCGCAAAGGAATTTTTCGGAAAGGCAATAACTTCTTTTATTGAACTTTCGCCCGACATGAGCATAACAAGCCGGTCAAGCCCCGGAGCTATTCCGCCGTGCGGAGGCGCGCCGTATTTGAACGCTTCGGTAAGAAAACCGAACCGCTTTTCGGCTTCTTCCGCATTAAACCCCGCGATTTTAAAAATACGTTTCTGCATTTCAGGATCGTGGATACGGATTGATCCCGAAGCCAGTTCGTAACCGTTAAGAACAAGATCGTACAGATCGCCCTTGACCGATCCCGGATCGCTTTCAAGCACGTCGTGGTATTTTTCCTGGGGCCAGGTAAAAAGGTGATGGGCCGCTTCCCAGCGGTTTTCTTCTTCGTTCCATTCAAACATGGGGAAGTCAACAATCCAGACAAATTCAAAACGGGGCGAAGAAGGCTTGTATTCCGTAAACCCCAGATCGCGGCCAATCTTTGACCGCACCGCCCCCAGGGCGGTGTTGGCGGCGTCCCGCTTCGAATCGGCGATCATAAGGATAAGGTCCCCCGCTTCCGCCCCGAGGCCGGAACAAATCTCCGCCTGGGCGTCCGTAAAAAATTTCGCCGCGCCGCCTTCAAGAACGGGGCCGTTTCCGGCCTTCATCCAGGCAAGGCCCTTTGCCCGGTATATCTTTGCGGCCGCTTCAAGTTCTTCTATTTGCTTCCGCGAAAAAGACGCTCCGCCTTTTACAACCAGCGCCTTTACCGCGCCGCCCGCCGCCGCCGCATCCCTGAAGGCGCTGAAACTTCCTTTTTCAACATAAGGCCCGAAATCCCTAAGCTCCATGCCGAAACGGAGATCGGGCTTGTCGGTGCCGTAGCGTTCCATCGCTTCGTCGTAGGTAATGCGGGTAAAGCGCGCCGGCAATTCTACGCCCAGGGTTTTTTTGAATACATGGCCCATAAGCCCTTCGGTCATGGCGAGTACGTCGTCCCTTCCGACAAAAGACATTTCAATATCAATCTGTGTAAACTCAGGCTGCCTGTCCCCCCTGGCGTCCTCGTCGCGGTAACAGCGGGCAATCTGGAAATATTTGTCAAAACACGAAGCCATAAGTATCTGCTTGTAAAGCTGGGGCGACTGGGGAAGGGCGTAAAATTTTCCCGCATAGAGCCGTGAAGGAACAAGATAGTCGCGCGCCCCTTCGGGGGTGGATTTGATAAAGGTAGGCGTTTCGATTTCGTAAAAACCCTGCCCCGTCATCCACTCCCGCACGGCAAAAGCCGTTTCGTGCCGGAGGCGGATCCTTTCCTGCATGGCCTTTGATCTAAGATCCAGATAGCGGTACCGGAGGCGAAGATCCTCATTGGCGCCGGTTTTTTCATCAATCTGAAAGGGAAGCGCCTCGGATCTGTTAAGAAGAAGAATACGGGAAGCGGCCAGTTCAATTTCACCGGTAGCCATTTCCGGGTTTACCATATCGGGGGGCCGGAGCCGCACCGTACCTTCCACGGCGATGCAAAATTCGTTCCGCAGTTCCGCGGCCAAAGCGGCAAGTTCGGGAGCCGCAGCCGGATCAACTATTACCTGCGTAACGCCCCAGCGATCCCGCAGGTTGATAAAAGAAATACCGCCGTGATCCCGCTTCCGGTGCACCCATCCGTTCAGCACTGCCGTCTTCCCCGCGTCCGTACCCCGCAGGGCGCCGCAGGTAAAAGTACGTTTCATGGTTTCCATATTGCGGCAATGGTAACACATAATTACAATTGTTCCCAGATATTGGACTTGTTCAATAACCCGGTTGTTATTGCAGGTTAAAGTCCATTGGACCTTAACTGCCAAGTCTCCCAAAAAACACGGATTTTTCAACGAAATCCACGTTTTTTGCCATTTTTTAAAGGTGTATAATCATGCAGTTTGAACTGACTGAAGCCCTTATCAACGACATCCTTTTTTCCATGGAAGATCAGGAGAGGAATTTTTTTATAGATTCCCGGGAAGGCGTAGTGGCAGGCGGCGCGGAAGAATTCGAAGCCGAACAGCCTTTGGACAAGCACCCCGCAGGATCTGACGGAAACCGGTATATTCCCATTCCCCATTGGGATTCTTCCGACGGGTTTAGGCTCATGGAGCGTTTCGCGGCCCAGCTTCATAACCCTATAGTCCGGGATGAACTTTCCGCCGCCTTGAACCGGGGCAAGGGGGTTTTCCGGGCGTTCAAGGACATACTGGGACGTTACCCTGAAGCGGAACATCTGTGGTTTACCTACAAAGAACGGAAAATGAAAAAGGAAATCATCAGGTGGTACAACGGTCTGCGGGAAGAATGGGGCATGCAGCGTATAGGCGGCGAACCCGAGGAAACCGGCGATCTTATTCTGGAAGATTTTCGTTTCCGGCCTTCCGAAGGCCTCGATAGGGAAGCTGCGGCGGAACTGCACGATGCCTGCCGAAGAGAAACAGATACGGCCGGAAGCCGCACTCGGTACGAAGCGGATTTCCCGGGCAATCCGCTTGATTGCGCGGACCTTGCGCTTACCGCCGAAACTGTGGGCGGAGATTTTGCCGGCTATATAATGGGAATACGCCGGGAGGCGGTTCTTCATATTGCGGCGCTCGAAGTCAAACCCGAATACCGGGGCCTGGGGATAGGCGAAGCCTTGATCTCCCGTTTTCTGGAGCGCGTAGACAGGCAAAATACCGGGATCAGCATCGATCTTCCGGCCGAAGCCGAAGGCTTTTCCTGTGTACTGCACCGGATCGGCTTCCGGTCAGCCTCGGTACGGTATTGTATAAATCCTGAAAATATGCCATCCTGAGCAGGAATTTCCGGAAATCTATACTGGACTTATTCGAAAACCCGGTTGGGTTATCTGCTAACCTGCGGTTGGCGCTGGTTAAAGTCCGACAGGCTTTAACCGTCATGTCTTGTGGTTTTTCAGGCTAAATCCCTGCAAAACCGCGTTTTTTGGCGGATGTTGTTCAGAAATTGAAGTTTCTAAACGACTCTATTATAGGAAAAATTATGCCTCTGAAACTTGACAAGGAAAAAACAAAAAAAAATATCGCCGTCATTCTTGACAGGATCAAGAATGAAGCCGATCCGCAGCTTCTTAACGAATACCGCTCCCTTTTCAGAAAGGAAGTTTCCCTTTTCAACCGTTCTTATGCGGCGGCGTATCTTCTTATGCTTTACGAGCAGGAAAACGCCGAACGATCGCCCAGGTCCGGGGGCAGGAGCAGAGGCGTACGAAACCGGGAACAGGAAGGAAATACGGAAAACCGGAACAATTCCGGTGAAAGCGAAGGAAAGCATTATCCCCTGGC
>JAITJV010000320.1 GCA_031278755.1 Treponema sp.
TACAAATGGCGAGCGCATATATCGGCACTACATTAATGCCTCCTGTATTTGGGCGGCTTGCTTCACATATAGGATTTAATATATTCCCGGTATTTATTGGAATAATATTAATAATAAAAATGGTAATGGTTGAAATATTAAATAGAAGAATTGATACTAATAAATAAGAAGTACGGGCGGTGATGCGCAGGACTGTATGCGCTCTTCCACAATGCGGAATTGACCGTTAACCGGAGTCTGTCCGTAAACGTGTCCGCATTATGAACAGACTCTATCTATACGGTTACCGTTGATTCCGGTATATTAGAGTTGTTCAGAAACTAAGTTTCTGAACAACCTCCGTTAAAAAATGGCAAAAAACACGGATTTCATTGAGAAATGCGCGTTTTTTGGGAGGCTTGTTCAATAACCAACCGGGTTATTGAACAAGTCCATTGTAATTTGTAACAAAAATTCAAGACCGCCGTACTGCGGTTAAGGCTGCATTGTGTACGCGGCCGGGAACGCGTTGGGCGGTTAAGCCAGGAACAGGAGCCCGAATACGAAAATAATTTTACCGGCGTATATTCTGCTTATGTGTATCCGCGTGTTTCTTTTTCCTTCTCCGGTTTTTTCCCAGAATGCGGCTCCGGTTGTCCGGGATCAGGATTCCGCCCCGGCGGTTCCGGTCTGGCGTCAGGCCGTAGGCGGCGCGGTAACGGGGCTTCCCGCGGCCCAGGTTCATTCGGTGGTGGTGGTTCTTGACGGCGGAAACATCAAGGCCTACTCCGGCGGGGGCCGCCCCCTGTGGAATTATTCCGCGCGGGGCAGGCTCAGTCCCTATGTTACCCGCTCACGGGAAGGAACCTGCTACATTTCCAGAACCAACGGCGCCTTTATCACGGTAAACCGCGCGGGCAGGGAGTTGTGGCGGGTAAACCCGGGAGGCCCCCTCTCGGGGCCCGCCGTTCCCGGCTGGGACGGCCGCATCTACATCCCGACGGGAAACCGCGTGTCCTGCTATACGGCTTCGGGATGCCTCCTCTGGCGGCGTGATTTTCCGGCCTCCATCGCCGTTACCCCGGCGCTGGATCAGAACGGGGGGATCCTTGCCGTACTTGAAAACGGCGATCTTCTCCGCATCGATCCCTTCGGCCGTATTCTTTCCCGGCGGCTTTCCGAAGTTCCCGCCGCGGTCCTTTCCCTGGCCCTGCCCGAAGAAAAGGGAAGGGCCGAAGTCTGGGGACGCACCCTGATCCTCTACAAAAACGGCCGTGTGGAACTGCTGGATCCCGCCCGGCCCGGCGGCGCGCCCTACGCCTTTCCACGGCTTCCTGCCGCGCCCCTTGCGGCGGTAAGCAGGGAGAACACGGCCGCCGTGCTTCTTTCAGGCGGCGAAGTGCTCCTTTTGTCGGGGGCCGACGGCGGTTTTCTGTGGACCGGAGAAAGCCATATACACATGGAAAGGGGCGGGCGGAATAATCCCGGGGGAGAAGCGGTCATGCTTTTCGACGAACGGGGAATCTACGTACTCTCCGGCACGGGCGCCACGGGCTTTACCGGGGACGGAAGGCGCCTCTGGTACATACGGCTCGAAGGGGCGGCGGCCGTCCCCGCCTTTGGGGACGAAGGGATCCTCTATTCGGGAGGCGCCGACTGGATACTTTACGCCTACAAACTCGAAGACCGGGTAAGGCGCGGCAGGGAATCCCTCTACGGCCCCGTTCCCGAGGGTTCCTACAGAACAGGAAATCCGCCCCCCTCCTCCCGGGCGGATGATTATTTTCATTTTGAAGAGAAAGAACTGGACAGGCAGTTTGATATTATCGAAGCGGCGCTCAAAACAGGAGAAATAGGGGAATATGAACTTGAATACGCCGCCTGCCTTATGGAAGCGGCGGGAAGCAGCGCGGATCTTCTGGGTCCGGCCAAAAACCGTCCTCCGGTACAGGTACGCCACCGGGTGCGGGCGCTCAAGCTTCTTTCAATCTTCGGTTCAAGCGAAACGATCCCCTTCCTCGTCAGGGTTTTTACCCGCGACGACGAAATTCTGGTCAAGGCGGCCGCCGCGGAGGCGATAGGGGCCATAGGCCTTGATCCCGACGGCGCGGCGCTCAGGGCCTTTACCGCGGCAATCTACACGCCTTTCCTCGTCAGGGAAGAACAGGTGATGTCCGCCGTAGCCTCCGCCGCAGGCGCCCTTTGCCGTTTTTCAGGCCCTCCCCTAAGCGACGCCGGCGTGAAGATTCTCACCGTGCTTTCCGGGGACGCCCTGCCGTCGTCCGTACGCGCCCGCGCCCGGCGTGAACTGGACGTCATGCGCCCTTAAACATATAATAAAAAGCAATACCCCAAGGAGGGATGATCATGATCCGGAAATACTGTTCCTTTTCATATCTTCTTGCCACCGTCTTGTTTTTTTCGGGTGCAATGCTCCATGCGCAGGTAGACCGCGATGAGCTTGAAAAGAACCAGGCCCCGGTCGCCTTTATCAACTACGAAGGCCCCCATGCGCGGATAGAAACCCGCGCCCAGATCCGCAATATAGGTTACGGCCTTGGAGCGCAGATCAACGCGGGAACCGAAAGACCCGGCGCGTTGAACCGCTATTTTGTGATCCATTCGGTCAGCGCCCCGGACGGAGGCAAACTGGACGCCGATATCTTCGGGCTTGGCGTTGACGTCGGCGTTGATCACATCAGGAATTTACGGCGCATCATCCAGGGTTACCTCGAAGCGGCCTATGGCTATACGGAGCAGGACGCATCCCTTCTTGCCGAATACATCACCATTTACAACGCGGTATACCGGGGCGACTGGGATTATTTTACCGGCCGCTACAAAAACCCCGTTGTATCAAACCTTACCCGGCAAAAGGCGGGGCTTTCCATACGCTTTGATGAATGGCCCGGCCAAACCCTCATACTTATTCCGCTGGGAACAGGCGGACTCAGTTCCGTAGACACTTCTTCCATTGCCGATTCCCGTGTAACGGAAGAACTCCGGAGGGAAGACGACCGCGGCATAGAACAGCGGCGGGATATGGTAGACCTTAAGGAGCGTGAAGCGGAACAGGCCGAACAGCAGGCCACGGCCCGGCGTGAAGCCATACGGGACGAAGAACGGAGAATAACCGAAGAGAGGTACCAGGTTAACCGGGAACGGGACGCCATAGCGCAGGAACGGGACCAGAACCTGGCCGACCGGGAAGCGGGAAGGATTACCCCCGAAGAAGCGCAGAACAGGGAACAGGCCCTTGCCGAACGCGAGAAAGCGGCGGATGAACGTGAATCAGATATTGAAAAGCGGGAAGACGCCGTCGCGGAACAGCGCGGGGAAGCCCAAAGATCCGAAGAATTTGCCGAACGGAAAACCGAGGAAGCCCAACAGGAACGCGAAGCAATAGCCCGGGATCAGCAGGAAATTATAGACCAGGAAGGCTCCCGTCCGGCGGGATCCGGCGTTCTGGGCGTCAACATAATCACGTCCGACGCCGGCATAGGCCGTATCGTGCGTCTGGATCCTTCATCGGGAGCCGAACTGAAACGCTCGGCCCTTTCAACGGTACGCGGCAGGACCGTCGTCTTTGTGGGGGACAGGATTTTCGCGATCGCGGGTGAAAACATCGGCAACGGGGCCATCAGAATCATCGAAATATCGGCGGACACCCTTGAAATGGCAAACCAGGGGGATGACGACATACACCTGGAAAGCCTCCTCTGGGTAAACGGGGCGGATCTTTACGCCGTAACCCTTTCACAGGGAACCGCCCGTATAGGCCGCTTTAACACGGACCTTGCCCGTCAGGCAATTTCCTCTGTTCCGGCGCATCCCTACGCAACGGCGATCTTTTCGGGGAATTACCTTGTCACCCAGCGGCCCGACGGATCCGCGGTGCTCCTGAATCCAAAGGATTTAACGGAGGCCTACCCCGGAAACTAGCGGCCCGGTGATCGTGGTTTTTGCGGCGCAAAGCGACGCAAAAACCTACAAGCGCAACAGGCTGCCGGGCGGCGCGGCGGTTATCGGTCGCCGGGCTAAAGCCGGCCGGCGCACGTTCAGGCGGCGGTCATTGGGCGCCGGGCCAAGCGGCATGCGCCTTTACGTCAGCCTGCGGCTGCCTTTGTCAGGCCCCAAAAATATGGGTGAATTCGTGGAGGAGTTCCAGCGCCTTGTCTTTGCAGCCGCCGCAGACGGTTCCTATTTTGGTGGCCGCCTGAAGGTCTTCCCAGGTGCGGGCGCCGTTGTGGAAGGCGTTTTCTATGTCCTTGTCGGTGATTGAAAGGCAGCGGCATATTTCCACGGTCTTTTCCCTGAGCATGCCCGCCCTGCCTGTTTTCGCAAGGTAGTCGTCTATGGCCGCCCGCAGCGCCTTGTCGCCAAGCACCGAACAGTGAATCTTGTAATCGGGAAGCCCCCCGAGTTTTTCGACAAGATCCTCGGGACGTATTTCGTAGGCGTCTTTTATGGTCATGCCCTTGATCATTTCGGAAAGCATGCTGGTTGAAGCAATGGCGCTTGCGCAGCCGTAAGTCTTCCACCTGACGTCGGCGATCACATCGCCGTCTATTTTAAGAAGCATCAGCATCTGATCGCCGCATTTGATGTTTCCCGTCTGCCCCCGTCCGTCGGCGGGAAAAGACGATTCGTCGTCAAAAAGTACATTGCGCGGATGGGTGAAGTGCTCTTTCACCGTATCGGAATAAAGCCAGTCCGGCATTGTTTTCTCCTACACCTGCGGTTCGGT
>JAITJV010000018.1 GCA_031278755.1 Treponema sp.
TAGCAATCCCTATGGGATAACCATAGACGCCGCGGGGAACCTCTATGTGGCCGATATGCTTAACCGCAGTATCCGCAAAATAGCGAACGACGCCTTCCGGACGGTCAGCACCATCGCGGGAGACGGGACGTCCGGTTTCGCGGACGGGACGGGCGTTTCCGCCCGGTTTAGCTGGCCCGGCGGAATAACCATAGACGCTTCGGGGAACCTCTATGTGGCCGATCAGGGCAACAACCGGATCCGCAAGCTGACGCGGCGGCGGGTTAACTAGGTACGTTTATGGCGGCCGGCGGTCCGCCTGTGACGGCCGGCGGGGACGTGGAATTCGACTCGTTTTTCAAGAATTACTGTCAGTATGTCAACGCCAGGTGTACCGGGGCCAACCCGGAGTGGACGCATATCCCCACGCCGCGCCGCACGGACCTCAACACCGCCTGCGAGGACTGGTACACGTGCTACAGCCGGCTCAAGACGGCCCACACCTCCTCCGACGTGCTGGCCAAAAACCTGGCCCGGGCGCGGGACGAAAAGGTTTTGCGGAACTTTAACAACGAGTTCATCCTCTATTCCTTCGTGGCGGCCCCCCAGGAAAAGGAGGACCTCGGCAACCACATCCGGGACGAGCACCCCACGCCCGTCCCCGCGCCCACCGCGCAGGCGGAAGCGGACATTGTGCTGCCCGGCCCGCACCTCGTGGAACCGCGGATCAGGAGGCTGGCCTCGCTGGAGCCGGATCCTGACCGGGCCAACTACGGGATACGGATTTACTGGGGCGTTCTGGGCGAACCGGATGCCGCGGACAAGTTCCGCATCCAGACCCCGCCCCTCACCGGCGAAGACCTGCCGCATTCAACCTTCACCCACCGCAAAAAGTTCCGCTTCGACTTTCCCGAAGAGGACCGGGGCAGGACCGTGTATTTCTGCCTGCAGTACGAAAACGCCAAGGGCGGCGAACAAGGCAAAGGCCTCTGGGGGCCGGTGTTCAGCGCGATCATCCCCTGACCCGGAGGACCCGGTCTATTTCATCCGCGCACCAGGCCGCAACTTCCCCAAGAAGTTCGGCCGTCCTGATGTTGTTCCGCCCCTTGATCGCGGCGGCCTGGGGAAGCAGCGTGGCGAGCAGCAGCCTTTGATCGTCCGCAAGGCCGCCGGGGATGCGGAGGCCGCTTTTTAAGGGCAGGGCCAGTATTCCCGCGCGGTATTCCCGGAGAAATTCCGCCGCCCCTTTTTTCGCGGCCCCGGCCGCAAAGATCCTCAGTTCGCGGGGAACGCGCGGCTCCCGTTTTATTATGCCGACGGCGGCCCCCTTTCCCGGAACGGGGAACACTTCGGCGGCCGAACGCGCCGCCTTTTCTTCAAGTTTTTTCCGGTAAAAAGAAAGCGTGCCGGTTTCGTAATACCAGTTTCCGTTTTCCCGGCAGGTTTTTTGCAGCGACGGGTTCCGGTAAAGAAAGGCCGAAAAGAGGGCTTCCAGGGGGGACAGCCGGTTTTGCCTTTCCGCGAAATAGGGATGAATGTACGTTCCCTTTGCATAGACCAGCCCGCGGGGATAGGAAAAGTCCGCCCCGTATATGCTTATCTTTGCGGCGCCAAGGTATTCGGCAAGCGAAAAGGCGGCGTAGGTAACATTGCCCCCGGAACTGTCCACCGGGGGAAAAGACTTCCAGCGGAGCGAGATATAATGGGCGAGGGGGTGCCCTCCCGAAAAAAAACGCGGACGCGGCGACAGGGACGCTATGACGGGGGGGCTTGCGAGATCGAGAAAGAGTTCGGTGCCGGGCGGAATCCCCCGTGAAAAATGGCGGACGCTGATGTGCTGGCAGTCTATCGAGACGACCGCGTCAGGCTCGACGTCCGCGGCAAGCAGGGCGGGAAGGCTGGTGTCGGCCGCGATCAGGTAAACGCCCCCGTTTTTTTTTGCCTTTGATTCCCTGATCAGGGAAAGCTCCCCGTCAAGGGAAGGCCCCGCCGCGCAGACGGCGGCTTCGCGCACGGCGGGAACAGGGCCGTATTCTCCTTCGGCCGCCCTGAGGTTCCGTATTATGTTGGAGAACCAGCGTTTTCCGAACCACGCCTGAACCGAATAATCGGCGGAAAGTTTTTCTATGGCCCGCGCGACGGCGTCCCCCGCGCCGCCGAATTTTTCCCTGTCTTCTTCCACACGGGCCCGGAGGGGAAACGTTCTTATCCCCCCGGAAAGGGAAGGGAGGTAGTTTTCAAGCAGGTATTCTTCGAGAAAGCCGGGCGAAGGATCGACAAGAAGGCTGAAGCGGGGATCTCCCAGTATTGAGATGTATTCCTTTGAGCAGAAAAGTTCCGCCAGAGCGTTGATGTTGTATTCAACGACGAGGACTCTTTCGGTGTTTTCCCGGGCCAGCGCCGCTTCAACGGCGTAGCCTCCGCCCATTCCCAGAAAAACGAGGAAGCCCTCCGTTTCCGCGGCCGCCGCGAGCCGTCCGCCTTCCCGCCTGGGATCGACGAGCGAGTGGAGCGGATGCGCGCCGCCGCCGGGGCCGGTAATGGCCGGTACGATTTCGCCTGAACGGGATGTAAGGAATTTATAGCAGCCACGCGTAGTTTCCGCCGCCGAAAGCCGGGAACAGAGGCCCGGATCGGACGCCGAAAGGGCGAGGAGGTTCCGTTCGAAAAAAAATTTCTTGTTATCCACCAGCGCTTCTCCCTGCCCGCGTCCGCGCCGCGGCCGCGTAAAGCGCTTTTTTTAATTCCGGAATTTCCGCATGTTCTTTTTCGGGAAAGAGAATTTCTCCAAGTTCCCGCCGGACTCTGCCCGAGAGGTCTGCGTCGTCGAGCGCCCCGGCAAGAATTTCCACGCCCCGCGCCGCCCGTAATTCAGGGGGAAAGGAAGGGGAGGG
>JAITJV010000060.1 GCA_031278755.1 Treponema sp.
TACAAAGCTGTGCTGATGGCCCGAAACGCCGACGGCGGCAATGCTGCCTTTAAGGGACGCATCTATCTGGGCAAAGCATTTTTTAAGGGCTTCGTCGTACCATTCGGCCTTCTGCTCGCGCGTTCCGTCATTCTCGGCGATTATGTCTACCGGGGAAGACGCCTGCGCCGCCGTCTTCTTTTTTTCGTAATCGTATATGACTACTTTGCAGCTTTTGGTTCCAAGATCGATTCCGCATACGGTTTTCATAAAGGTACCTCGTATAAATATTTTACGCCGTAGGGAAAAATTTGTCTATCTGAAACCCTCAACACGGATCAACAACCGGGGAACCCGCTTCGCGGGGGCCGCGTATGGACCTTTGCGGCAAATCAGGGGAGCGAAGTAAGGCCGTTCCGCAGGGCGTAGATGGCGATCTGCGTGCGGTTTTGGAGGCCCGCTTTCCGCATGGCCGAGGATATGTAATTTCTGACTGTTCCCTGGGTCAGGGCAAGCTGTTCCGCGATTTCCTTGTTGGACTGGGCGCGGCCTATGCGGCCCATGATCCTCAATTCCGTCCGCGAAATACCCACAGGCAGTGAAGGCGGCTCCTGCAGCTTTGCATTCCGGCTGTGGGGCTTTTGCCCGGAAACAAGGGACCGCCCCCTGTTCAGAAGTTCAATAAAAGTATGGGGCGGCCCGAAAATGTCCGGGCTTACATACCAGCCGCCTAAACAGGCAATCTTGATCGTCGCCGGCAGCTTGTCCTTGTCCTGCGGTTTAAGCAGATACCCCGAAACGCCGCTGTCCAGGGCGTCGCATACCGCCTTGACGCCGCGCTCCGTGGTATACAGTACGATCGCCGTACGGGGCGATTTTCGCTTCAGAAGGGGAACAAGCGCAACACAGCTTATTCCTCCATTGCAAAGACTGATCACCACTGCATCCGGTTTTTTTGATTCAACCAGCATCAGCGTATCGTACTCATCTTTTCCGAGACCGATTATTTGTATACCGTTCCACGGCGGGAGAACAGAAGCGAACTGGCCGTCTCCGCCGTCAATTATGACAACACTAATCATTGAAAAATATTTTTTATTATATTAAAAGTCGTATTATTTTTCAAGAAGAATGAGAAATGATATGACATTTGTCATATCCCATGGGTAAATATTAATTTCACCAATAGATAACCGCGTACATTTGAGGCGGTTCCCCGGGATTTTACGCGGGGCGCGGCAAGATGCTAGTTTTTCGTTCTTTTTTGGTATATTATGGAAACACGGATCAAGGAACCGGACAATACGCAGAGAGGAGGCCGCATGGCCAGAAAGGGAAAGGTTGAAATAGACCGGGAATTATGTAAAGGGTGCCTTTTGTGCATCAGGGCTTGTCCCATGAAAGTGCTGGAAAAGGATGCGGAACTGAATTCTTCAGGATCATATCCGTCCAAAGCGCTTCATATCGAAAAATGTATCGCATGCGGAAACTGTTTTGAAGTATGCCCGGACGTTTGCATCAGTGTATACGAAATGGAAGAGGCTAAGGCGTCATGAGTGCGGAAAAAGTATTGATGAAAGGGAATGAAGCCATTGCCGAAGCCGCCCTCAGGGCGGGCTGCCGCGCTTATTTCGGCTATCCCATTACCCCGCAGAATGAGCTTATCGCGTATATGGCCCGGAACATGATGGCGCGGGGCGGCGTCTTCATACAGGCTGAAAGCGAGACCTCCGCAATCAACATGGTGTACGGCGCGTCCTGCGCGGGCGCCCGCGCGATGACCAGTTCTTCCAGCCCCGGCGTCAGCCTTAAGCAGGAAGGAATTTCCTACGCGGCGGGGGCCGACGTCCCCGTCGTGCTTGTCAACGTCGTCCGCGGCGGTCCCGGCCTGGGGTCCATAGCCCCGGCCCAAAGCGATTATTTTCAGTCCACCCGCGGGGGCGGCCACGGGGACTACCGCTGCATTGTACTGGCCCCCAAGAGCGTACAGGAATCGGCGGATCTTACCTACACGGCCTTTGAACTGGCCGACGCCTACCGTATACCCGTCATCGTCCTTGCGGACGGCATGATAGGCCAGATGATGGAAGGGGTAGTGCTGCCCCCCGAAAAAAAGGACGGGGAGCTTCCTGCGCGGAACTGGACCATAGGCGGCATGACGGCGCGGGATTCCCGGCACATTACATCCATTCATTTGGTGCCCGAAGAACTTGAAGCAAAAACCAGGGCGCGTTTTCAACGTTACGAAACAATCAAAGCGGCGGAAACACAGTTCGAGTACGCCGGTTCCGGCGCTTCGGTCCTTTTAAAAGGGCCTGCCGCAGCTGCCTGGGAAGCCCCCGCAGATACGGACCTTACCCTCGTGGCATACGGCACTTCGGCGCGCGTCTGTCTCGGGGCAAAGATGCTCGCGGAAAAAGAGGGGATCAAACTGGGAATATACCGGCCTGTTACCCTCTGGCCCTTCCCCTATGAAGGGCTGAAAAAGATCGCCGCGGGAGGGAAACCCATCCTTACCGTGGAAATGAGCCTCGGCCAGCTTGTGGAAGACGTGCGGCTCGCCGCCGAAGGCGGGGCGCCCGTACACCTTTTGGGCCATTCAGGCGGGGTGATCCCCACCGAAGAAGAAGTATTTGTCCGGGCAAAGAACATTATCAGGGGCTTTAAGGAAGCGTCATGAAGCAATTACACGGATACCCAAAAAGTCTTGCCAGGGTTTCTACCAAATACTGCGGCGGCTGCGGCCATGGAGTCATACACCGGATCATCACAGAGCTTATAGACGAAATGGGCCTGCGCGAAAAAACGGTGATCACAAACCCGGTAGGCTGCGCCATCTGGGCGGATCTGTACTTCGATTTTGATTCGGTTCAGCCGCCCCACGGAAGGACCCCCGCGGCGGCTACCGGGGTCAAACGCATATTGCCCAACCACCTGGTAATCTGCTATCAGGGCGACGGGGACATGGCGGCCATAGGTACCGCCGAGATGATACATGCCGCAAACCGCGGCGAAAAATTCACCACGATTTTCGTAAACAACGCGATCTACGGCATGACGGGCGGCCAGATGGCCCCCACCACCCTCGTTGGCCAAAAGGCGGCGACCGCGCCGCTGGGGCGCGATCCGGGGGACGCGGGCATGGGCTACCCGATCAAGGTGTCGGAACTGCTTGCCGTTCTGGAGGGGACGCGCTACATAGCCCGCGGGGCGGTGAACAACGCGGCAAACGCGCGGAAAACCAAACAGTATATACGCAGGGCCTTTGAGGCGCAGATGAACGGAGAAGGGTTCACCATGGTAGAAGTTCTTTCCCAATGCCCTACAAACTGGAGCATGGAACCGGTTCAGTCCGTTGAATGGCTGGAACAGCACATGATCCCCGTCTTCCCCCTTGGGGAGATTAAAAATACCCTTTAGCA
>JAITJV010000069.1 GCA_031278755.1 Treponema sp.
AATCTACGGACGGCGAAACGGGCGCCGTCATCTGGACCCTTGAAAACGGGGCAAAGATCATCCTTAAGGAAACGGCGAATCGGAACAACGAAATTATCTTCTATGCCATGGCCCTGGGCGGGCTTACCAGCGCCGCGCCCGCGGATTTTACCGCGGTTCGCCTTGCCTCTGAAATGGCCAACGTATCGGGGCTGGGGCTTTATTCGCTTCCCGATCTGATGAAAAAACTCGCCGGCCGGCAGGCGTCCTTTTCTTCCTGGATTTCCGAAATCATGCGGGGGTTCCGTGGTTCGGCGGCTTCCGGGGACGTCCAAACGCTTTTTGAAATGCTCAATCTGTATTTTACCCGGCTGCGCATAGACCCGGGCGCCGCGGCCGTCATGATCGATCAGTACCGGACTACGCTTGCGCAGCGGAACGAAGATCCTGACACTGTTTTTTCCGACGAAATAACGCAGACTGTTTACGGAAACAACCCCTGGTACAAACCGCTTGAACTTGCGGACCTTTCCCGGGCCGATCCTGACAAGGCAATGGCTTTTCTCCGCCGTACCCTTAACCCCGCAGACTATACCTTTTTCTTTGTGGGGAATCTCGACATGGAAACAATGCGCCGCTGCGCCGAAACGTACCTTGCTTCAATTCCCCGCGGCGAAGCATTCAATGTCTGGACGGATCCAAATATTTCCCGGCCGGGGAAAACCGAAAAGCGGGTATACAAAGGAAAAGAAGGGCGAAGCCTTGTTTACATGGCATGGTACCGGGACGCGGAATGGTCTGAAAAAGCCAGCGTTACCGCCCAGGTTCTTTCCGGATACCTTGATATAAGGATGACCGAAGAAATACGGGAAAAACTCGGCGGGGTGTATTCAATTTCGGTCAACGTTTCGGCGGCCCCTTCTCCGCGCGGCGAGCTTTTCATGGGTGTTTCGTTTGCCTGCGATCCGCGCAGGGCGGAAGAACTTTCCGCCGCTGTGACGGCCTTGCTCGACCGTACCCTTTCGGAACCCATGGACGGCGGAACTTTTGACAAATCGGTTGAAGCTTTGCAAAAAGAATGGGAAGCTTCAATACAGAGCAATCTGTACATCGCCCAGAGTTACGCAAATTCTTCGGTGCTTCTTGGCACCCCGCTTTCCCGCCTCAACAACAGGCCCGCCCTTTTTCGCGGCGTGCGCCCGGCGGAAATAAAGGACATGCTCGGCCGCCTCCTTCCCGGCGGGCCCGCACGTATCATCCTGTACCCGGAAAATGAGGCTCCGCCCGGCCTTTAGGCAAGAAACGTAAAACATAAGGGAGCAAGATCATGGGGAGCGTATTTTTTATGAATTTCACGTCGGCATAGTTGGAATTGCCGAGGACGGCTCTCCGTCGGGAAGCGGCTCGCCCGCGGGAGGGCGGCGCTATATGCTGTGTGTTTTTTTGCGCCGAAAAGAAACCCGATGATCTTATTCTTGCAGTTAAGATTACGGCAGAGCAGGTAAAATCTGTAGTTGCCGTTGGACATAATGGTAATAAAATTACCATGAGAGCATCGCCGAAGGGTGCCGCCGCGTTGGTATTTTGGTATACTGAAAGAAGCAGTCCGAAGTTTATGAGGTTATCAATTTATACCAGACAAAACATAGGCATCTCCCGGAGCAACAGCAGGCGCCTTATAGAGATAACTGTATAGAGTCTTTTATATTGAGGTTTTCCCAGCCCCGCCGCATGGCGGGTTTTTTATGGCCCAGGAAAACAGCAGTTAAAGCTGCTTCTAAAAATCGAAGTTTTAGAGGTCTTCCCGTATAAATTTTTCGTTTTTTCTCTTTTTTTCTGATATGATACGTTGACAGATATAGTAATATGATATATGATATATTACAGGAGGCAGCATAGTGGATGAAAAAATATCTTCAGATATGCTCCGCGGCCATACCGATACGATAGTCTTGAGCATTCTTTCGCGGGGGGACAGCTACGGCTATGAAATCAGCAAGGTCATACTGGAGAATTCCGGCGGTTTGTTTGAATTGAAGGAAGCGACCCTGTACGCGTCTTTCAGACGGCTGGAACAGGACGGTTTTATAGCTCCCTACTGGGGCGATGAATCCCAGGGAGGGCGGCGCAGGTATTACCGTATCACCGCAAAAGGGCGGGAGTTGTACCGCAAAAATCTGGACGGCTGGCGCTTTACCAACCGAATCCTGTCAAAACTATTTATGGAGGAAAGTATTTGATGAACGAAAAAATCGAACATGCGGTGGATGCAATTTTCAACGGATATGAAGACACCGCCGAACTGCGGGACTTTAAAAAAGAGATAGGCGTCAATCTTGCCGAACGAATTGCGGACATGACCGCAAAGGGCGTTTCCGCCGAAGAAGCGTTGGCCAAAGCCATGGATGAGCTGGGGGACATAACCGAAGCGGCCGACGCCGTAAGCCGTCAGAAACGGCAGGAGATAATCGGCGGGGCGTACACAGGAACCTTTCACCTGGACCGTCTGCATGTTATAGGCTATCCGGTTTTGGGTCTTGTGTTTCTTTTCGGGCTTATCACGGGGGCAATTACCTGGTTTGCAACCGGCATGGAGACGGCGGCTCTGGGTGCGCTTATGCCCTTTATTGTTACACCCGTGTGTGGTTTTGTTTTTCTCGGCCTTACCCAGGAAACAAAAACCCGTTATCCTGTACCAAAGAAACGAAGTTTTTTTTATGCGCTTGCTGTTCTTCTTATCCTCTCCGGCATTTTTATTTCCGGCCTGACATTTTTTGCGGTGAGGAACGATTCCGGAGCAGTACGGCAGGCGGCGGCGGAACCGCATTTTGTTTCGGAGAATATAAGCCTTGTTTCCATGCTGAGCGTCCTTGTTCCCTTCTGCCTCCCCGGAGCGGCTCTCCTGGCTTTTCTTGTATTAAGCGAAAAAGACAGAAAAAAACCCTGGCTCAGGCGGCTCATGGAAACACAGGATGAAGTATACGATGAGAAATTCGGCCTTCTCTCCGGAGCGTTGTGGATAGCCGCCATGGGTTTCTTTATACTTTTGGGGATTGCCGCAGGCTGGCATATTTCATGGATAGTGTTTCTTTTTGCCGTAGCTGTTCAGTGTATACTCAACTACCTGGTCCTGAAGAAAAAAACATAATGGACATAATGGAAACCTCTGGAAACTCCGGTTGAGTTTCCAGAGGCCCTCTGATGCTGTATAATACGGCGCGTGTGGCGGTATTGACCGGCGGCTGATGTCATATATGAAAGGCTTCCGGCTGCCGCTCAGGTGCTTTCACAGCAGTGTGAGCGGCGAAACCGGCCTATTTCAGAAAGACCTTGTCCGCCTTTCCCATGAACCATTTGAGCACGGCTGTGGTGCGGTTGGTAAAGGAATTTCCTATACGTTCGCCCATGCCGGGAAAGGCCGAGGCTTTGGCCATTGAAGCGGCATAGATAAGCAGGCTGTCTTCGGTATCTATTACCGCCACTACGGAGCGGAGCCGGTTTTTCCCGACCGCGGTGATAATTCCCACGTTCATTGTGGTAAGATTCTCCTGGGTAAAGATCAGGGAATCGTTTCCCGCGCGGTATTCGTAGCGGTATATATTATCCCCAAAGGTAAGATCCTTCTGTCTGGCGTAAAGGACAAGATTCTCGGGTTCCGCGAAGACAGGATCGGGCAGGGGCCTTTTTGCGGCGGGGCTGTTTATTACCGTTGAAGTTTCGTAAAAGGTCCGCATGGTGTTGCGGGTCGCCGAAAAATACTGAATACCGGCAAGGCTTGAAATAGACAGGGCTTCATTATAGAGATCGCGGCGTTCTTCGGCGGTCCACGGGAGGCCGTCCGGTTTTTTATACAGGGAAAGGATTTCCACAAAAATTCCCGGATTAAGGCTGCTCTGTATTTCGCCGACAATGGCGCGCACCGCTTCGTGATCCGGCATAAGAAGGGGGCGGGGATTTTTTAGCTGCACTTCGGAAATGAGCTGTCCGCCCCTTAGTATGGCGGCCCGTTCCGGCCCCGTAAGGTTTTCAAGAGTAACAGAAAAGCCGGAAAACGCAGCCGCAAAAAACAGCGGAATAAAAAGAAAAAACACTTTTTTTTTCATGGCCTGCTACCTCATGCTTCCCCGGTAGTATACCCTGACCTGCTTGTATAATCCGTCGCCTTCGCTCTTTGTTTCCACATCGGCAATATCATTCAACGTAGTGTGGATAAGGCGGCGGTCAAAGGGGTTCATGGGTTCAAGCAGCACGGAACCGCGGTTTTCACGAACTCGGTCGGCGACGGTATAGGCAAGGCGCACCAGGGATTCTTCCCGCCTTATACGGTAATTTTCACTGTCAAGAATAATGCGGGTATCTTCCCTGCCCAGCCTGCCGGCGTAAATATTTGCCAGAAGCTGGAGGGCGTCGAGGTTCTTTCCCTTTTTTCCTATGAGGATCGACGAATACTCGGAATCTATTTTGAAACCTGTTTTACGGTTCTCGCGGAAAAGGACGGAAACCTTGCCGCCGTATCCCATCCTGCTGATAAGGCCCTCAAGGAAATCAACCATTTTTTGTTCAAAGTCGTCCTTTGCCCCCGGATCGCCGAAAACCGCCTGTTGGCCCGCAAGGTTTTCCTGCGGAACGCGATCTTTCGTATCCGGCTGTACGCCGGACCACGTTTTTGCGGCAGTTTCAGACCCGGTTCTTGTTACCGGCTTGTCCGTATGAACCTGGATCTTCACATATCCTTTTTTGAATAGTCCATGACGCTGGGTTTCCATAATTTCAACGTCAAAATCATCCTTTTCAAGCCCCAATTCCTGAGCCGCACGGTCTATCGCTTCTTTTTCAGTACGGCCTTCAAATTCATATAC
>JAITJV010000218.1 GCA_031278755.1 Treponema sp.
TCCCGGTTATACCGCTGGGCAAACACCTGCTTCAGCCGCTTCATGATTGCGGGAAGCTCAAACCCGTCCGCCGGCTTGATATAAAAGCTCAGCCAGTCATCCTCAAGACAGAGAGAGCGGATCTCGAATTTAAACCGCCGCTCCGTCTCGCCATAGACCTCGGCAAAAAGCGCCAACGCCGCCGCGTACCGGAACAGCGGTTCCCGGTTGTTGATACGGGTACGGATCTTGTACCATACCCCTTGTTTAAGTTCTCTTAGTTGTCTCATGCATATATATAAGGCGTTGTCCCGCAGGACGCTTCAATGACTTGAACGAAAATCGAGCGTTTCGTTCAAATTCCGCTGAAAAACCCCCGTGAAAGGCGCGGCGGGTCATGTTTAGGATGAAGGGGGAGCGGGAGGATAAGGCGGGCGGGATAGTCCGCTTAATAAGGAGACCCCAGGTCCCCGAAACGCACGGCCAACAAGGTAAGGCGATGAACATTGAAAGAAACGAGTGGGGGTAGCGGAAGCCACCGCAGGGCGAAGCCCGAGGAGGCTGGAGCGAGGGGGAGCAGCGTCAAAAAGGCTTTTTATGGAGCGCAAGAGCCTTAGGTTTCGGAACCCAGGCGCTCCCCCTTCTTAACCTGTTGACCGTGCCCCGAAACGCCAAAACCCCGGAAAGGGGGCCGCTCCCGATTCCACTATGAAGCGGGGCGCCCTCAGGGCAAACGCATTTTTTAATGCGCCCGCCCTGGGGCCGGTATATACCTCCATAAGCCCCCCCCTTTTTCTGTATAATAGGTGTTTTTGTTTTCATTATACCAGATTCGGGTAGAGGTTTTTTGTTCTGTCCAATTCACGTTATTTAGGGATGACTCTCGTGCGGCTTCCAGTTCCGCGCAAAGGTAACCGCTAATTTGATGGCGTCGACCATACTTTCTTCATTGGCGCGGTTCTTTCCGGCTTTACCGAAGGCGGTACCGTGGTCAACCGAAGTCCTGATGATAGGCAGCCCTATCGTCGTATTGATGCCGCTCATCTGGGCGTAAAGCCCTGTTTGCGGATCCATGCGGAAGCCGCAAAGTTTGAGCGGTATATGTCCCTGATCATGGTACATCGCCACAACAATATCGAATTGCCTGCCCAGCGCCTTGACGAAGACGGTATCCGGCGGAACCGGCCCCGTAACATCAAGCCCCTCAGCCTTTGCAGCCTCAATCGCGGGGATGATGCCCGCGGCCTCTTCGTCGCCGAACAAGCCGTTTTCCGAAGCGTGGGCGTTAAACCCCGCCACGCCGATACGGCGCGGGTCTTTGCCCATGAGTTTGAGCGCGAGATCGGCAAGATGGATGGTGTTCAACACCCGCTCTTTGGTCATAAGGCCGCAGGCTTGCTTCATCGAAACATGGGTCGTCACATGGATAACGTTGAGACCGCCCCCCGAAAGAAGCATCCCGTAGTTTTTGGTATTGGTGTACTCGGCAAATATCTCCGTATGGCCAGCGTAATGATGGCCCGCGAGGTTAATCGCCTCCTTGTTGATCGGACCGGTTACAACTCCCGCGGTATTTCCGGCCAGGGCGTCCTTAATCGCGGCGACCACATATTGAAACGACGCCTCACCGGACTTGACGCCTACCGTACCATAGGTATAATCGCCCTTTTTAAGGACGCCGGGATCAATATAATCAATATGCCCCCATTTACCGGCAGCGTCTTTCGGATTTCCGACCGGATTCAGGGTGAATCCTTTACCGGTTACCTCCAGCGCGTCTTCCAGTACCCTTTTGTCCGCGTAGACGATGGGAACACACGCTTCATACACATCCGCCCGGTCAAGAGCCTTGAGCGTAATTTCCGGGCCAATCCCCGCCGGATCCCCGATGCTGATACCCAAGACCGGCCTGATTCTATCCCCCATTTCGTCCTCCTTCGTCCGCCTCACGCAGTTTCCGCAGTGCGTAAAAAATAGCGTCCTCTTTTCCAAACGCCCCCGCCTTGGTAACGACTCTCAGCCCCTCAAAGGGACCTCCGCGCAGGCGCATCAAAGGGATACCAACGGCAATTTCGGTTATGATAGAGGAACCCTTTGCCCCCACGGCGTTGAAAAACCCTATAGCCGTATCGCCGCCGGCAAGGAAAAGACCGGAAACCTTTACCGACTCAAGGATTTTCCGCGTAAGCGGCCCCAGAGATGTCTGCATATATTCGCTGACCTTCTCGCCTGAAAATTCCCGCCGCGCCCCCGCTTCTGAGCTTTTTTCTATGGCCGCCGGATCGTAGGTAGAAGCGGATACCAGCATGGCATCCTGTCCCTTTTCCAGAATTTCAAGCACCGGCGCGGCAAAATCTTCCGGCGCGGCCTTCTTGTCAAGGATGTCGTGAATGGGATACTGGACAACCTTGACCCCCTGTTTCTCCGCATACCTCACTTGATCCCGGGTTACCGAGCTGAGGCTGGTAATGACGGCGAGGGCCGGCGGCAGGGTATGATTCACGGCAAGAAGGTTGTCCGCCATTGCCGCGGTCCCGGCCCATAGCACCCGTTTCCCCGTTCCCAGGGCCGCCCGGATAATGCCCCGCATATCGGCATTGGTCGAAACGTCGAAGGTAAAAACCCGCCCGCCTGAAAAGTCAATATTCCCGCCCTGAACATCCTCAAGGCCGACATGGATCACCTTTTCGTCAAACGCGGATTCCATAATCTTTTGAATATCGTCTTCAACAACCGGCGTCTTGGGGTCCCGGGACAATTCCGTCCGCGTAACCGGAGTGCCGTTCAGCAGGTGAATCCGATTAACCGTCGTCCGTCCCAAGTCGGGCAGTGCCGGCGCAAAAATGACCAACTCACTCCTGAATACATCATCAATCGCCTTAGTTTCTATCGCGATATTCCCCCGTAGCGTAGAATCGACTTTTTTCATTACATGGGCGAATTTACCGAAGGCAATATTTTTAAGCTCCTGCGACACTTTCCGGTAGGCATCTTTCGCGGGGAGCGCGCGGGACTCGGTGTCGATCACCGAAGAATCATCCCCGCTAACCAGGACGCCTGAAAAGACAACACTTACCGGTATTCCCCTGCGGCGCAGTTGAACACCGGTATCGTTCGCGCCGGTAAAATCATCGGCGACAATAAAGTACTGTTCCATAGTCACGCCAGTTACGCCGTTACGGGAACTCTGCCCTTTTCCAACCTGTTCAGCCAGCTTACCAGAACCGGGCAGAGGATTGCGGTAACAATGATGGCGGCGGCGACCTGGACGGTGGCGGCGGCTTCGATACCCGCGAGACTCGGATCGGCGGCGGCAAGGGCCGCGGGGGTGCCGACGGCGTTACCGGCGGTAGTGCCGATGGCTGCGCCTGCCGCGGGATGTTCGGATTTGATCAGCTTCATCACGAAGTATCCGCCAAGGCCGCTCAACACGGTACAAATAATCCCAAGCAGGACGCCGGGCAAACCCGCCGACGCAAGCTGAGCGAGGTTGAGCCCCGCGCCGAGGGGAAACGCGAAGAATGGAATAGCCACCGTGGTGCCGTTGGCAAGGAACTTGCGCAGATCTTCGTCCAGATTGCCGAGGATACACCCAATCAGGATCGGCAGGATGGCGGCGACCAGCGTGATAGCGGGAATGTTGGCAAGCCCCGATACCCCGAAAGCCACCATTGTGAGAAACGGGCCGTCGTTTA
>JAITJV010000282.1 GCA_031278755.1 Treponema sp.
CGTTTGAAAAAGAGGCCCCATATTCGGCGATTTTTTGCTTTACCGAAGGAGAAGCCGAATGTTTGTATTCTTCAATTTCTTCAATACGGACATACAATGGGTGCAAGGCATAGGCGGTAAGGCTTGAATAGGGAGAACTTTCATAGCCCGTATCATTCACCGGCAAAAGCTGAATGAGCTTAAGACCTGTTTTTTTGCAAAGAACGGCGAATTCTTCCAGATCGAGGTATTCACCGACGCCCATGCCGCCGCTGCCGCGCAGGGCGCCCACCGGGACAACGACCCCGGTCAACCGTTCGGAATGTTGATTTTGCGCCATTTTGTCCCTCCTGTTTCACCTATTATAGTATTTTTTGTACCATTGGTAAACAAAAATGCTTTCAATCAAAGGTGAAAACAGGGAAAATTATCCAAATAGTCTCAAAAAATCCTCAGGGCCGGGCGCTTCCCGGCCTGGATATTAGCGTATTTTTTCGTTAAAGAGCTTGATGTGATCTTCGATATTTCCATTTTTGAACAAAAGAGAAGAACCGGCTACAAAGATGTTCGCGCCTGAGGCCCGCATTTTAAGGGCGTTTTCAATGCTTACATTACCGTCTACTTCTATTTCCACATTTTCAAAGCCCTTGTCGTCCAACATTGCCCTGAGCCGTTTTATTTTGTCCAGGGTTTGGGGAACAAGCCGCTGACCGGCGTAACCGGGGTTCACCGTCATGACAAGAACCGCATCAATATCGGAGAGCACATCCTCCAGCATTGAAAGAGGGCTTGCGGGATTCAGGGCGGCCATGGGCTTTGCCCCCAGGCTGCGTATTTTCGCCAGCACCCGCTGCAAATGCCGGGTGCTTTCAACATGCACCGAAATATATTCGCCGGGTCCGGGATCGAACCATTCAAGTTTTTCGCCCGGCTCCTCTATCATAAGGTGAATATCCAGGGGAATTGAAGACCCTCCGCGGATCTGCCGCACCGTTCCTGTCCCCAGCATAAGATTGGGAACGAACAAACCATCCATCACATCAATATGAAGATAGGGAATGTTATTTGCTTCAAAGACGTGTATTGTCTCGCCCATGCGAAAAAGATCGGCGCACATCATTGAAGGGGAAAGCCGTGGCGGCAGCATATATCCTCCGGTAATAGTGTATACGGGTTTGAGTTTTTTTTGTAAGGTCCTTGGCCGGCGCCGCTGTCAGAGGGCCGGTTCAACCACGACCCGCATGCCCAAATGGCCTTCGGCGGCGGCAAAGGCTTCCTGTATTTTTTCCAGGGGAAAGCGGTGCGAAATATAGGGCTTAATATCCGGCCGGCCTGCGGCGATCAATTCCAGCGCCTGCCGGTGATGCCGGGGCAGGGAGCCATGGGCGCCCGTAACACACAATTCCTTGTAGTGGATAATGTTCGTGTCCATGGTTACCGTGCTGCCCGCGGGGAGTCCGCCGAAAAGGTTGATCCTGCCGCGGTTTTTGGCCATCTTGAGGGCTTCGGCATGGGACTGGGGCGAAGGATTGGCGGTAAAGATCACGTCGGAACCAAGGCCGCCCGTTTCTTCCAGCACACGCTTGACAGGATCTTCCTCCGATGAACAAATATACGCATCGGCATTGAACTGCCGCGCCGCTTCCATGCGGGGCCGTGAACGCTGCACCACTATAACTTTTGAAGCTCCGGACATATACGCAATGGGAATAATCATGCAGCCTATAGGCCCCGCCCCTATGATCGTTACCGTATCTCCAAGCCGTATAGTGGTCAGTTCCACCGCGTTGAGCACGCAGGCCAAAGGTTCCGCAAGGGCCGCTTCCTCAAAACTCAGGTTTCCGGGAATTGCATGGACAGGCCCGTAGGTAACAACCGTCTTGTTGAGAAGCACGTATTCGGCAAAACTGCCGGCAAACTGGTAGCCCATGGCGTAATTGATCTGGCAGTTGTTGCCTATTCCCGCCTCGCAGAAACTGCATTCCCCGCACGGAACATCGGCTCCTATGGCGACCCTGTCCCCTTTTTTAAAGCGGGTAACATTTGCCCCGGTTTTTTCAACCACGCCGGCAGCTTCGTGGCCCAGAATCTGCGGCGGATTCACCCTTGAATTCCCGTGATGGAAGATCCGTATATCGGAACCACAGACCGCGCAGGCCTCTACCTTTACCAATACGCCGTCCGCGTCAGGTTCCGGAACAGGCACTTCCCTGATTTCCATCCTGTCTTTTCCAAGGTAAACTGCCGCTTTCATGCCGCGCCTCCTTCCTTCACAAACATTATTTTGACATAAAATTCTTTGCGTAAACGGGCAAGCTCAAACGCCCTGCCGCATTCGGCAAGGCTGAACCGGCGGCTTATCATTTTTGAAAGGCTGAATATTCCCCGTTCCATACACTCAAGCGCAAGGCGCCAGTCGTTATTTGTTTCATTGTAGCTGGAATTCCACGTACCGGTCAGAACCAGTTGTTTCCGCAAAATTTCCCACCACGCCTTTTGGGAAATATCCATGTTCTTTGCCGGATTCCCCATCAGCACCGCTTTCCCGAAATTCCTGAGCGCCTTAAAGCAGCCTTCCGCGGCTGCGGAGACCCCGACGGCTTCAAGAGCCGTATCCGCGCCCTTTCCCCCGGTAATATTCCGGACATATTCGGAAACATCGTTTGATGCGGCGTTTACCGTATGGGTAAAACCCAGTTCTTTGGCAAAAGAAAGTTTCTGTTCATCCACATCGGCAAGCGCCACCTGTCCTGCGCCCCAGCCGCGGGCAATCTGGGCGGCAAGAAGGCCGATGGCCCCCGCGCCGAAAATTAACACCGTGTCTCCCAGGCGTATCCCCGCCCTGCCCAGAGCGTGTATGGCAACGGCGCAAGGTTCGCACATTGCCGCATGCTCCAGGGGAACTGAATCGGGAACATAGACAAGGTTCCATTTCTTTACGGCGACATACTCCGCAAAAGCCCCGTCCCTGCGGGAGCCATAGTAGTCGTAATCGCTGCAGAGGGGATACTCTCCAATCTGGCAGGCTTCACATTTTCCGCAGGGAATAAGGGGAAAGACCGCGGCACGCCTCCCCATAAGCTCCTCATCGCCCCTGTTGACGGCGGCAACCACGCCGGCGAACTCATGTCCGGGAATGGTCGGAAAGCGGTAGGTTCCCTTTTCAAACACCCGTGGAATATCGGAACCGCAGATCCCCGCGGCCTTTACTTCAAGGAGCACTTCATCGTTTTTTATTTCAGGAAGCGGAACTTCCTCATAGCGGAGATCGCCTATGCCGTGAAGATTGCAGGCCATCATATTTTTCACAGGGGCCTCACCCGGGAATAACCTGGCGGAAATAGGCTGCGCTTTCTTTTAAGTCCTGGATGATGCGGAAATCGGTATCCCAGTGCTCGCGGTGGCTTATCTCAAAGGCAAAAAGGGCGTCGGTGCATCCCGCCTTTCGTACCGTTTCCATCACCTTTTCCCGCGTAATGATGCCCGTCTTATTGGCCTCTTCGGTAAACGGCGCGTGATTTGACTTATGCAGCACGGTTTGCTGAAGGTGAATCACCGGAGAAAGGGCCGCCAGCGCCTCTATCCAGAGATAGGGATCGCGCTCTGAAGGATGGGGGGCATGCCCCACATCAAGGCACACCTTTAACGGAACGCCGCATTTTGCGTTGACCGCATCCAGAAGTTCCCGCGTTTCTTCAATGGTGTTCGCCATTTCTCTCGGAACGCTCATCGGCTCAAAGATAAGGCAGTCGTAGCCCAGATCCTTCGCGTAGAAGGTCAGTTCCTGCCAGCCCTTAACCGCTTCATCTAAAATGAATTTCTGCTTGCCGGGATTATTATAGGTGTCGAAAGTCATGATGCCAAAATGCGAACCGGCGTTCTTTGCCCCAAGGGCGCGGCCTATATCAAGGAAACGCCTGAACCAGTCAAGCCATATTTTCCGCGCTTCCCCATCGGGGTTCATCAGATGGTTCACCCGGGTAAAGGCGCTGGTAAAAAGGCTCTCCACAACAAGATCATACCGTCTGACCGCATCATTGATGCGGCGAAGCTCTTTATCAATATATTCCCTGGGCCAGAAGGGATTAAGAAGATCCGCCACAAACTGAACATACCGGAGCCCCATATCTTCCCGGACTATGCGGGTCCAGATTTCCGGCTCTATGTACCTGTTGATCGCAAAACCCAGATTGACGCCCAAACGGTAGCTCATAACGGCCCTTTAATCCCGGTAACAAATTTTGAACATTTGGAATAGTTCCAGCGGCGGCAAATCGAACTGCACCGCGCCGTCTGTTTCAATATACTTAATTTCGGTCTTTGCGGGAAGCAGCATAACCTTTTCACACTGTTTTCCCTTGAGATCAACCTTGATACGCAGCCCGTGCGCGGTAACAGGCGGCAGCGTTGCCTGCGTGCTAAGAACGCTGACGATGACGCCGCCGTCCTGGGCAAAGCAGATCGCCTCCGCGGCGGGGGGAGCTTCGAAGACAAACGATGTACGGCGGTCAAGAAGTTCTTCCACACAGGCAATAAACACCCTGTCCTGAACGCCCTGATTATGGGCTTCAATGGCGCCCGCCGCCCAGATAATTTTCCCCTTGCCGTAATTATTGAAGATCAGCGCCGGATTTTTTGTAGAACAACCGGGAGGATCCGAATGTATCGAAACAAAACAGCTTTTGGTAGTGCTTTCGGTGTAGGGAAGCGTCAGTAATGCCAGCGTTTCCGCGCCCGGCTTTGCCTTTACAATCTGCTGGCTGCCGTGAATGGCAAGCGGGTATTGGGGAGTGGAATCCGCAAAATAATGTTTTCCTTCCGCCGTGGGGGCCATGTAGGTAAACTGCTGTTCGGTTTCCCCGAGGACCTCTATGCCGAATACATCGCAGAGGCTGGTCAGCCCCGTGCGGCCCGATGCATACACCCTGCCGCCCGCCTTGACAAAGGCCCTTATGTCTTCGGCGGCTTCATCGGAAAGGCGCAGAATATCGGGCAGTATCAGAAGGCGGTATTTGTCTATCGCGTTTTTTAAATTCCGCCGTCCTATAACCGTGTAGGGGATGTGCTTTTCCTTAAGCGCGCGGACGGCGCTTACCACCGCGTCCAGATGGGGCATTTTAACAGTCGTTGACCCCAGCCGGAATCCCGGATCCATAACGCTTTTTCCCGAATCCCGGGGATTGAACTTGGACCACATGTCAAAAAGAACCGCGGCGTCGGCAACGATTGTCCCGCCAAGGTACTGTTCATATTCGCTGAATTCCGCAAGGATAACCCCCATCTGTTTATAGAAATCAGAATTCATGGCGCCCGCGGGATCAATGGCGTCAATAAACAGAAACGCGCCGTTATGGGCCAGGGCAATACAGGACTGGAGCTTAAGGTGTTCCGCCGTCTTGGAAGTCGTATGATCCCGCAGATCAAGGCACCGCGATGTGTGAAATTCAAAACTCCCGGTAAGGGAATTAAAAAGTTTGCATATAAGCCCCTGTTCCGTTGGTCCCGCGTAAAAATCACCGCCCACATAATCGCAGGGGTCTGTATGATCTTCGGTAACGCCTACCAGCCAGCTCTGTGTGATAGTGGAATACTGGTGGTTCACCGTTACCGCGGGCTTGATTGACTTTACAAGATTCGTACAGAGAAAGGCGTATTCGTTAAGCCACTCTTCCCGCTTTGCCTGAAAGGCGTTCCATTTGGGATCATTCCAGTTGACGATCCTCGGCATGACGCCGCCGAGTTCTTTTTCATAACGGCGCTTGCAGTTGTCGCAGTAACACACATGGGGCCAGAATGTCATGTCGAAAAAGATGCTTTCAAAGTCGTACCTTTTGACCAGATCGCTTACCTGCTTTACGGTAAATTCCCGGTAGCCTTCCGAATTGGGGCAGGTATGGCCGTAACGCCCCCCGCGCTCGTCATAATGCTCCATGTCCGAAGTCCCGTCGGCGCTGACAATCCGCCATGACGGATCGCGGTTATAGGCCCAGTTGTCAAAAACCAGCGTGTAATACGCAATTACTTCGATGTTGTTTTTATGACACAGTTCTACAATTTCGCCGAAGACGTCCCTTCCCTTAAGCCCCGGATGATGATTACCGTCGGGGGCGGGCCAGTACGCATACCCGGCATGGGAATTGGCGTATACCATGCAGCAGCTCACGTTCGCCGCAATCATGCAGTCCACATAGGCTTTGGGATCAAACTTCGACATAAATTCCGGATCCCACGCGTTGATATGCATGTCCACAAGATTCCGGCGGTAATTTTTTTTATGCCAATCGGGATTATTCATGATTCGCTCCTTTTGACGTCAGTGATTTTAGACCATGTAATTTTTGACAAGACGCGCCGCATCGGGATTATCCGGGCCGAAATGCTTGAGCATCACAATATTTTCATACTCACTGTTGTTAACTATGACTGCCCCTTTCCGCGCGGCGGCTTCGGTAACAAACATCTCATCGGATGTAAGATCCCCAAAACGGATCATGTTGGGCGTTTCTATCTTTGCCTTGTTTAAGGTTCCGTAACCCTGCATCATGATAAGTCCGTAAGCCTGGGAATCGGTGATCGTTACACTGCGGCCGGGAAACACGGTAAGTTCCTTGGCGCAAAAGTCCTTGCTGCCGTATACAACCCATTTTTCGCTGTAACCCTTTTCAGCCATGGCTTTTTCATCAGCGGCCGGTACGGGCGCAAGAAAATGATTTTCCTTGAAATTCGGATCAACGTTAAGTTTCCAGTTCAAAATACTGAACAGGTATTCGTAATCGTAGTGTTTATCTTTGGGAATATCCTTTACCAGGGTGTCGCGGCTGTTGTAGCGGCCTTCAACCTGGGACTGGAAAAAGATCGATACGTCGCTTGCCCGCTGCGGTTCATAGGTAAGGAGGGAACCGGGCGCATGAAGCACTCCGGGAGGTACGTCCCAGCCGGTTCCAATTTCCAGGCGGTACGCCCGCGCCAGATCCAGAATATTGTTATCCCCCCTGCCGGCCCATTCCTTAAGGCAGCGGATCACATCGTCTTTGGAAACGCCGGGATTAAGACCAAAGTAGGTGTGGGGGAAATTGTTGTACACATTGTTCAGTTGGGGCGGAAAATAATAGCCTTCGGGTTTGCCCAGCATGTTGACGTTCGCCGCATGTTCATCCATCAGGTGCACATGATGGGCTATGGGTCCCATATTGTCAAAAAATTTAGAAAACATCATCCAACGGCCGTATTTATTCATCACGGCTTCACCCAGTATCTGCCCACCCATAAAATCAATAATTTCTTTAAAAAGAATTTTTTCAACGCCGCTTGAAGTATGCACCGTCACAAAACTCAAACCTTCGTTTTCAATGGTGAATTCCGCGTTATCCGCGGGGGTTGTAGAGGCAAACCAGCGTTCGTCAATGCCGCCCTTTGCGCCGCCGTAGGCGTAGTAATCGCGGGGGTCCAGCTTAAGCCGGCGTCCGGGCTGCATAAAATTACGCGCCACCCAGCAGGGCGCAAAGCGCAGAACGCCGTCATTCTTTTGCAGTTCTTTTTCAATCAAGAGCTTCTTTTCATTGATAGTCACGGATAAACCTCCTTTACCGATGCTGAAAAAAACCGGAGAAACATAAAAGTTTCTCCGGCGTGATTTGATCTTGCGTTACCTTCTGGCCCGTTCCGCGGCGTGCGAAGCTTCGATGTTTTTCAAAGCCTGATCCACGGATTCGGCGCCCGTCATGGCCTTCTGCAGTTCCACTTTCATTACCTCGATGGTAGGAATGGGGAATGCGTGATCCATGTACCCCATCTTGGGAAGGTTGGCCTGCATGGTAAGCGGTTCCGTCATAAAAATGGGAGCCAGTTGTATGGAGGCGTTGACCGCCGGGTTGCCGGTAAAGGTTCCTTCGTCTCTTGCAAGTGCCCGCGCATGCTCTTCGGTCGACATATAGTCCACCACATCATAGGCAGCCTGGAGGTTTTTTGTCTTGGAGTTTATAAAAATGACCATATCGCTCCAGAACTGCGTCCCCTTGGGGCTGGAATTTGCGTTGATCAGGGGCAGGGTAAAAGAACCCAATTCAAAGGGAACGCCGTTAATACCGCCATCGACATTGCTGCCCCACCATGTCCCGTTGTACAGCATGGCGCAGATGCCGCCGATAAAGGACTGTATGGCCGCGTTATGATCCTGAGATTCCCATCCGGGGACAAAAGCGCCGCCCTTTGCCATGCGGACCATGGCATCGACCGCCGCCCTTGCTTCGGGGGACGTATCCCAATGGGCCTGCCCGCTGTTCAGCCTGTCAATAAGGGAAGGATCGCTTGACTGGAGGAGATAATCGCCAATCAACAATATGGCGGGCCAGCCGTCCCTGTCTCCAAAAGCGATGGGCTGCATGCCGTTCGCCTTGACCTGGGCGGCAATTTTAAGAAAATCGTCAATAGTAATCCGGTTGGGTATCCTGATACCCATGGCGTCCAGCCTGGTTTTGTTGTAGTACACGGTCTGCCACAGATGCATCCCGGTTATACTGATACCGTAAACACGGCCGTTCTTGGAATTGGCAGCCTGAAATTCGGGGTAGGTCCGCTTGTCCCAGCCGCGTTTGAAATATTCATCGGTAATGTCCAGCGCGTAGCCCTGATCAATGTATTCGTGAAAAGTCTCGGCGGCATTTGTCATGGTTACGTCCGGAGCGGCGCCGGAGGCAAAACCAAGACGCGTCTGGGTTTTAAGATCCTCGCCCGGATAACGAACCCATTCGATGTCGTACTGGGGATACGTCTTGTGTATTCCTTCCTCATAGGCATTGATATTATCGGCCGTAGTAGACCACCAAATAGTTACCTTCGGTTTTCCACTGTCGGATTTGCCTCCGGCGAAGACCGATGCAGGCACAAAAGCGATAATGGCCGCCGCAAGGGCCAATACCAAAAAGGCTCTGTTCTTTTTCATTCTCTTTCCTCCATAAAATAAATTTGACGCTTATATAATCACAAACCTAAAGGGCCGTGATATTCACTCAGTAACCGACGCTCTCTCTGACCTTGTCATTGATCCGGTTAAAAACATAGGTAAAGATAAATATCAGCAAGAACAAAACCGCCGCTATGGCCGTGGCATACCCGAATTTATGATCGATAAAAGCCTGACGGAACATATACAGGGCGGAAACCATGGTAGCGTCCCCGGGGCCGCCGGCCGTCATGGTGTAGATCAGATCGAACGCCTTAAAACCGCCTATAAGGTGGAGCATGGCGCAGGTAAAAATCGTAGGCAGCAAAAGGGGCAGAATAATCCTGAAAAACTGATTCACCTTGCCGGCGCCGTCCACGGCCGCGGCTTCCAAAAGTTCCCGCGGTATGTTCATCATGGCCGCCGAGGTAATCACCATGCCGAAACCGGACCACTGCCACACGGCGGGCACAAAGGCGGCAAAAATGGCGGTGTTCGCCCTGCCCAATAAATTCATGGGGTTCATGGGATCCATAAGGTTCATTCTTACCAAGAGGGCGTTCAGGAGGCCCATCGTAGGATTAAAAATAAGCGACCAGAGCAGCCCCACCGCTACAAGGGACATCATCATGGGCATAAACAATATCGTCCGGTATAAACCGGCCATGAATCTGGCTTTCGTGGTGTATTCGATCAGTACGGCGAGCACAAGGCCGCCTATGGGCAGAACAACCGTACTAAGAAGGACCCACAAAAAAGTAAGCCTGAGGGAATGCCAGAACGTCCTGTCGCGCAGGGCGTTTGCATAATTTGCAAGGCCGGCAAATTTACGGGGGCCCATGCCGCTCCATTCGTTAAGGGAAATATCCAGGGCCCCAATCACGGGGTAGTACAGAAATACGATCAGCATTGCCGCCGCGGGAAGAATGAACAAATAGGGAGTGTAATTCCTTTTTTTCATTGTATTATCCCTTTACCGCCCCGGCGGTTAAGCCCCTGATAAAATATTTCTGTAAAAAGAGGTACAGAACCAGAACGGGTATCACCGTCATTGAAAGGGCGGCGAACGCGCCGGACCAGTCGCTTTGATATGAACTGAAGAAATTTTTCAGTTCCAGGGTTATAGTCCGGGAATCGGCGCGGTTAAGAAAAGTAAGGGACAAAAGGTATTCGTTCCAGATTCCCAGGGCCTGAAAGATGACGACGCTTGCAAAAATCGGCATGGTAAGGGGGATCAGTATCTTGAAAAAATACTGAAGCCGCGAACATCCGTCTATCTCCGTAGAATCGTCTATTTCCCTGGGTATCTCCTTAAACGCGTTCACAAAAAGAAGGGTAGAAAACGGGATGCCCCCTGCGGATACCGCCAAAATAACCGACCACAAATTCCCCAAAAGCCGCATGTTACGAAACAAAACAAACAGGGGGATAAGGATGATCTGGGCCGATACAATCTGGCCGGAGATAATAAACATGTATAAAAAGCCCCTGGCCTTAAAGCGCATGCGGGCAAGGGGATACGCGGCAAAGGAAGACAGCGAGACAATGATTGTTGTCGTAATTACGGTAAGAAAAATCGTATTTTTAAGGGCATAATCAAAATGCGCCTTTCCCCAGGCGCGGGCAAACACGCTGAAATCAAAGTTTTTGGGTATATCCAGCGGATTCTGGTACAACTCATTCGTAGTACGAAATGAATTCATGATCATCCACAAAAAAGGGAAAAAACAGCCGATCATGATAAGTATCATAAAGATTGAAATTATAAGCCGGCTCGCATTTAACGACTTGTTCTTAACCTGCATTATCACTCCGTTTTACTCCGAAATTCCTATAATAATAAGTTAAACCGTCTAAATTAATGCAACTAAGCTATAAGGATAAACCCACTTCACTTATTTGTCAAGAAAATTTTTCCCCTTGTTTCCTGTAAATTACGGGAACCGCCGCATATTGACATTTGCTCATATAGGCAGCGCCCTTTGGGCCCAGAGGGTGTTGATGAA
>JAITJV010000288.1 GCA_031278755.1 Treponema sp.
GACCCCGCTTCTTCGCGCGCCCATTTTTCCCAGGCCCTGGTATGCGGCCTCGTGTTTTTTCCCGCCCCGTCGGGCGGGGACGACGACCACCTGCGCCCCGAGACAAGCACTTCAAATACGCTCATCCTGGGGTTAAGGGAACGGGCCGGGTCCTGGAACACGTACTTCACTTTTTCGCGGTACTGTTTGAGTTCCTTCTTTTTAAGCGCCATAACATCCGTACCGCCGCGGAAGAAGATGCTCCCGCCGTCGGCTTCATACATGCGTACAAGGAGCCTGGCCGTGGTGGTTTTGCCGCAGCCTGATTCTCCCACAAGTCCGTAGCTTTCGTTTCTGTCTATTGAAAAGGAAACATCTTCTACGGCGTTAACGAAGCGCCCGAAGCGGGCAAAGAAACCGGCTTCAAGGTTAAAGCGTTTGCGCAGATTTGATACGGTGATTACCGCCATTATCGGCCCCTCTTGTACAGCGTGCAGCGCACTTCATGCCCGTTGTTTTCTTCACCGCCGGGGGCGCAAAGGGGCGGTATGCTTTCTCCGCATTCGCCGCGCGCCTCCGTACAGCGGGGGGCGAAGGGGCAGCCCGGTCCGGGGTTCGCCGGGTCCGTTACCCTTCCCGGAATGGTGCGAAGCCTTTCCCTTGAGTAGTGGCTCCCGAAACGGGGAGAAGCCGCAAGCAGCGCCCTTGAGTAGGGGTGAAGGGCTTTGGCGCCTTCTTCGGCAAAGAGCGAAGCGGGGCCGCCTTCCATGATAAGCCCGCCGTACATTACAAGAATGCGGCCGGCGATTTCCGCGACAAGATTGACGTCGTGGCTTATAAAGATGATCGAAATGCGCCGCGTTTCCCTGAGCTTCCGGAGCAGCATGACGATTTGTTTTTGAATGGTAACGTCAAGGGCCGTCGTAGGCTCGTCGGCGATGAGAAGCCCGCAGCCCTGGGCGAGGGCGAGGGCTATGCCTATACGCTGAAGCTGCCCTCCGGAAAACTGGTGTGGAAAGTTGGAAAGCCGTTCCCGCCCCTTTTCAAGCCCCGTCTCGGCGAGAAGGGAAACGGCCCTGTCCGCCGCTTCTTTTTTTGTGACGGAGGGGCCGCTGTTCCTGAACGTTTCAAGAAACACGCTTCCCATATTCTGCAGGGGATCATAGGAACGGCCCGGTTCCTGAAAAATCATGCCTATCTTTTTCCCCCGGTATTCGCGCAGAAATGAAACGCTCCGTCCCAGGAGTTCCGTCCCCCGGTAGCGGACGGACCCCCTTGCAAGGGCGTTTTTGGGGAGAAGGGCCGGAATCGCCTGCGTGCTGACGCTTTTTCCCGAACCGCTTTCCCCGACAAGGCCGAGTATCTCCCCTTCATCAAGGTTGAACGACACCCCCCGCACCGCCTGTATAAGGCCTCCGGGCATAGAGAAATTTACTTCAAGATTTTCCACCTCAAGGAGGGGCGGCGTATTCATATTATACAGTGTACACAAAAAAATATATTGTGATAACCGGCCCGCTGGTTGTATAATGAGTATATCAGCAAAAACCTGGAGGTTTATTATGAACTATGTATGGAGCGCGGATCTGGAAACGGGGAACAGCACGATAGACGGCCAGCACAGGGAGCTTATTGACGCCCTCAACGGCCTGATGGAGGCGATCGAGAAAGGGAAAGGCAGCGACGCGCTTTCAGACAGCCTTAATTTTCTTAACGATTATACGATTAAGCATTTTTTTGATGAAGAGGCGCTGCAGAAGAAGTACAGATATCCTGATTTTGAAAGCCATAAAAAACTTCATGACGGCTTCAAGACGGTGATACACGATCTTAAAGTCCGCGAAATATGGAACGGTAAAAGCGACGAACTTGCGGACGAGGTCCACAAAAAAATAGGGAATTGGCTTGTTACCCATATCAAGGGCGAAGACGTAAAAGTCGCCGCCCATATCAGATCACAGAAGCCCTCGTAAGGGCGGGGCCGCGCGGCGTCCGCGAAAATCCGCGCCGCGGGCGCCTTTGGGGCGTTTACCCGGCGGCAGCCTTTTTTTTCTTCCGAAAGGCAAACCGGGGGAAGATCGTGTGGTACGGATCGTAAAAATCACGGAGCGCGTCGCCTATAAAGTTAAACGCAAGCGTTGTCCCAAGGAGGAACCAGACGGGGAAGAGCAGCCAGGGATAGTTCCGCAGATTTGAAAGGGTGGAAATATCGCGTTTGATGAGCGACCCCCAGCTTACCGCCGGGTCGGTGATGCCGAGGCCCAGGTAGGACAGCGTCGTTTCGGTCATGATAAAGCCGGGGATCGAAAGGGCTATGCTTACGATGAGGAGGCTTGCGATCTGGGGTATGATAAAGCGCATGATGATGACCGGGGCGGGGATCATTTCAAGGCGGGCGTTAAGGACGAATTCCTCCCGCTTGATCGCGTGGACCATGCCGCGTATGGTGCGCGCCGAACCGGGCCAGCCGACGAGCGAAAGGATGATCGTTATCATCATGTAGGCCTGCCCTGAATCCATTGAAGAGGAAAGCAGCGAACGGAGAAAGAGGATAAGGTAAAGGCCGGGGATAAGCATGAAGAATTCGGAGAAGCGCATGATCGTCCAGTCCGTCCCTCCGCCGAAATAGCCTGAAAGCCCGCCCAGGAGTATCGCGAGAAAAAGGGAGATCGCCGTCGCCGCAAAACCTATGGTAAGGGAGATGCGGCTTCCGTAGACGACGCGCGAAAAGAGATCGCGGCCAAGGTGGTCGGCCCCCATGAGGAAGGCGGGGTATGCGCCGGGCGCCGTGGAAAAAAGATGGCGCTCCGCGGGAATAAGGCCCCAGAGTTTGTACGGCTCGCCGCGCCCGAAAAGACGTATCCCTTCATAGAGGCCGCGGACCCGCGCGTATTTCCAGGTGAGCGGGTTAATGACGCGCGCTTCCTGCGCGCCCAGTCCGCCGCCGTAAAAGCGCACATTGGGCGGATGGTATGCGGCGTCCGCGAAAGACGCCGTCGGGCCGTAGGGCGCGATGAATTCCGCAAAAACCATCGCAAGGTAAAGAACGGCAAGGGCGGCAAGGCTCGCCGCCGCAAGGGGCCGCCGTTTAAGATATGCCAAAAACTTCATTCTTTTCCGTACCTGATACGCGGATCGACAAGGGCGAGCAGGATGTCCGCCAGCACCATTCCAAGAAGCACGAGGAACGAAATGAACATGATGTTTGAAAGAACCAGGTTGATGTCCTCCTGCAG
>JAITJV010000307.1 GCA_031278755.1 Treponema sp.
TTTTATCCCGACGGCGACGGCAATGTCGTCAACCCCGTCGGTCTTGGCGTGAGGCAGGGCAATGCCGTGCTCCATGCCTGTACTCATGGTTTTTTCCCGCCTGAACACGTCTTCAAGAACTTCGCCCCTGTTTTTAAGTTTCCCGTTTTTGTCCAGAACATCTACAAGCTCCGCGATAATTTCCTCCTTTGTGTCCCCCACAAGATCGGTAATGACGTTTTCCGCCTCTATGATGGAAAGCGCGTCTATCCGCGCGCGGCCTTCCATGTCGGCAAGCTCCTGCTTCATGCGTTCCGGATCGGAAGATTCCTTGAGCTTTGCGATAGAATCGTTCAGGGAAAGAATCACTTCATATACTGCCGTCCTTACAAAGGGAAGATCCTCGCCGGCGGTTTCTATGCTTATCTTCTTCCCGGTTTCGGTAACGGAAAGAGAAATATTGTCCTTGCGGGCATGGCATATCCCTTCGTTGATATTCATCATCTGAACATAAAAGCCTTCGGCCCTGAGATTCTTGATAAGGAAATCCACGACGAGGCCGGTAATTTCATCGGATGAAAATTCCCATTCCGCCGTCCCCGTGTCATCCCCTTTAACCGGCCTGCGCGTTCCCGATCCCTTTACGGAGAGGGCCGAGTTAAGCAGGGGCGGCGCGGCAAGGGTGGTAATAAAAGTCATGACAATGACGATCGCGAAGAGTCTGCCGTCAAGTATTCCCGACGCCATCCCTATGCCGGCGATGATAAGGGCCACTTCCCCCCGGGGAATCATGCCGGCCCCTATGCGGAGGGCGCCCCTTCTGTTAAAGCCCAAAAGCAGGGCCGGCCCGCCGCAGCCCGCAATCTTTGCAAATATGGCGGTCAGCGTGTAGACCGCGCCAAAAGCAAGCACGCCGGGGGCAAAAATTTCCCGTACGTCCACCATCATCCCCATCACGGCAAAAAACACCGGGACAAAAAATTCATAAAGCCCGTGAATCCTGTCCTGAATAACCGCGGCTATATCCGTTTTGGAAAGCGAAAGGCCCGCTATATAGGCGCCTATGATCATCGCCAGCCCCTGCTTTTCAAAAAAACCCGCAAGGAGCAGCGCCAGCCCGAGGGAAAGGACCGAGAAATCATAGCTGTGCCTGAAAAGTTTGAGAAAACGGGCAAGCTGCCGCGCGAAAACAAGGCCCAGCGCGGTAAAACCCAGCCAGATCCCGAAGGCCCTGCCCGCTATGCCGAGAACCATGGACGCCGAAAGCCCGCCGCCTGAATGTCCCGACGCAAGGGCGATGACTCCAAGAACTACGGCAAGCGCGATAATCCCAAGCACGTCGTCAAAAACGGCGGCGGCAAGTATCGTAACCCCTTCGGGCGAATCCATTTTTTTCTTGTCCGAAAGTATACGCGCGGTTATTCCAACCGACGTCGCCGTGGAAAGAATTCCGAGAAAAAGGCAGCGCGGATCGATGAATGAAACACCGAGCAGGACGGTCCCCATCAGGGCGCCCAGCGCAAATGAAAAGATCACCCCGCCCATGCCTATGACGCCGCCCGCAACCGAGTAACGGAGAAAAAGGCCGATGTCCGTTTCAAGCCCTGATGAAAAAAGCAAAATGATCGACGCAACCGTCGCAAAGGAATAAAGTTCCGGGCTTACCGCAAGCCCCTCGCCGGGGGGAAAAAGACCGCGGGGGAAACCGGGCAGGGCGACGCCGCCAAACGCATAGGGTCCTATGATCACCCCGGCAAGAAGTTCTCCCAGAACAGGCGGAATACCCGCGGTCTTTACCAGCCTTCCGCCCAACCGTACCGCAAACAGAATGATCCCCAACTGAAGCGCCAGTTCCGACATTAGTTCACTCATACCGGCCTTCCTGAAAGCCTTCGGTCTTGCGCAATATTGCTTCCGCTATTTCCGCAAAACCTTCACCGCATTCCTTTGAGGAGACAAAGCCGGGAAAATCACTGATAAGGTTTTCATAACGGTGAATGTTCGCCACCGCGCAGGAAAGGGGGAAGCGCGCGAACATCGGCTCGTCGTTGGGGGAATCGCCTACGAAAACCACCTGCCCTCCCCCGCAGCCTTTTCCCGCGCCCTCGGGCCGCCAGCCGAAGCGCCTGCTTAAAAAATGCTCCGCCATGGACAGCTTGTCGTACTTTCCCATCCAGACATTTACGTGTATGGAAGAAACCTTCGCCATGGCCCCCTCCTCCGCGGCAATGGCCCTGGCCCGTTCCGCGTCGCTCAGGGGCAGAACGGGATCTTCTTCGGCAAAATCAAGCGCTATGTCAAAGAGCCGCGCAAACTGATCCTTTGCATCGCGCAGTCCGGGCACTTCCTCAAAGGCCCGCCGCCGTATACGGGCAAGCGCCGGGTGGTCGTTCCGCACGGCGCCGGGATGGTACTCCGCTTTAAGAACACGGCGGCGCAAAGGATTCGCGGTTCCGCCTGTCCGCGGCTCTTCCCAAAATACAAGCGCGCCGTTTTCACCCACCACTCCGTCAACCGGCCATTCGCGGGCAATCATATCGCACCAGCCGGCGGGCCGTCCTGTAACGGGGATTACTTTAAGGCCCGCATCGTGAAGTTTCCAGAGGGCGTTGTATGACGAAGCGGGGAGTTTTCCTTCCGCGGTGATGGTATCGTCAATATCCATGAGTACATAACGCACGGCGGCGGCTTCCGCCCGGATCATCTCCGCAATGGGCCTCATGGCTTATAATTACACGAATAAGCGGGGCGCTTCAAGAGCGGCGGATTATCCTTTTAAGCGATCCCTGAAGCCGTCCGGGGAAATATAGCTGCTTTCCCGGCAGAAGATGCCGGCTCCGGGTCAGGACGATCGCCGCCGGGGGGCCGGAAACAAGGCCGGCGTCAAAATCGCCGCTTTCCATGGCGGTACGGCGTTCCGCTTCCGTTAATTTTATCATGATGCCGCCGGTATATTTTCACCGCCGCCTTCATGCAAGCTCCGGAAGTTTACATGATCTGTTCGTCTATGGGCGTTCCGCCGGGGACCATGGGAAGCACCCGCTCATCCCTGTCTATGACGGCCTCAACAAGCGCGGGCCTTCCTTCATTCAGATCGACAAGGGCCCTGTCCAGCGCCTCCTTAAGGGAAGGGCCGCTGTCCGCCCGGTACGCCGGAACGCCGTAGGCTTCCGCAAGTTTTACAAAATCAGGCCACGCGGGAAGATCCGTTTCCGAATAACGGCCTTCGTAAAAAAATTCCTGCCATTGCCGCACCATGCCAAGAACGCTATTGTTAAAGACAACAATAAGAACGGGAATACGGCAGGATGAAAGCGTCGCCATTTCCGTACAGTTCATCCTGAAACAGCCGTCGCCTGAAAAAAGCGCGACAGGGCGGTCGGGATTGGCGAACTTCGCCCCTTCAGCCGCTCCAAGGCCGAAACCCATCGCCCCAAGGCCTCCCGATGTAAGAAAAGAACGGGGCTTTGTGAACGGATAGAACTGCGCCGTCCACATCTGATGCTGCCCGACGTCGGCCGCGATGATTGCGTTGCTCCCGAGCCGCAGCGCCGTTTCCTGTATCACCTCCCTCGGATGGAGGGCCGTTATTCTGTGGTAATCTTTGGGAACGGCCGCCTTCCATTTTTCAATTTTACCGCTCCAGCCTGAAGATTTTTTCCTTCCGCGGGGAAGTTTTTCAAGGAGGCGGGCAAGCACCGCTTTTGCGTCCCCTGTGATCCACGCATCGGCGCGTACATTTTTGTTTATTTCGGCGGGATCAATATCAATATGAATGATACGGGCGTTTTTCGCAAAAAGATCCGCCCGGCTTGTAACCCGGTCGGAAAAACGGACGCCTACGGCGATCAGAAGATCCGCCTTCTGCACCGCCTTGTTTGAAGCCGCGGTTCCGTGCATGCCCACAAGCCCCGTACAGAGCCTGTGGTCAGACGGAACGGCCCCTATTCCCATAAGGCTTACCGCGACAGGGGCGTTAAGAATCTCCGCAACCGCGGCAAGTTCATTATGCGCGCCTGAACTTATCACCCCGCCTCCCGCGTAGATTACCGGGCGCTTTGCATTTTTCAGCATATCTGCGGCGCTTTCAATTTCCGCGCAGGTAAAAGTCTCCCGTTCATTCCGCGCCGCAAGACGGCGGGCCCGCGCTCCCGCCGCCGCCTGCCCGCGCTCCCATTCGGTTTTCGCGGCGGCAACATCGCGCGGTATATCAATGAGCACAGGGCCGGGCCTTCCGGAAGCCGCGACAATAAAGGCTTCCCTCACCGTTTCGGCAAGATCCCTTACATCCTTGACGATCCAGTTGTGCTTCACCACGGGCATGGAAACGCCGGCTATATCCACTTCCTGAAAGTTGTCCTTGCCGAGCAGCGTAAGGGCGGCGTTTCCGGTAATCGCAACAAGGGAGACTGAATCCATAAAGGCGGCCGCAATACCCGTGATCAGGTTCGTAGCGCCGGGGCCGGAAGTAGCCATGCAGACGCCCGTCCTTCCCGTAGATCTGGCATAACCGTCGGCGGCGTGGGCGGCGTGCTGTTCGTGGCTTGTAAGTATGTGCCGTATGCGTTTTCTCTGGCGGTAAAGTTCATCGTAGATATGCAGCACGGCCGCGCCGGGATAGCCGAAGACCGTATCAACGCCGTGTTCGATGAGAACTTCAATTAGAATACGCGCCCCTGTGTACTGCATAAATCTAGGAACGCTCCAGTTTACGGACCACCGCTTCGCCCATTTCCTTTGTCCCCACAATGCGCTCCCCGCCGTTCTTCACGGCGATATCCTCCGTCCGCAGCCCTTCTTCAAGAACGGCGTCCACCGCTGCTTCAAGGGCCGCCGCTTCGTTTTCAAGGCCGAAGGAATAGCGGAGCATCATCGCCGCTGAAAGTATGGTCCCAAGCGGATTGGCAATATTCTTTCCGGCAATATCGGGAGCGGAGCCGTGAATCGGTTCGTATATGCCCATGAGGGGACATCCCTTTTCACCACCCGGACGCGGAACGCCGGCGAGGCTTGCGGAAGGAAGAAGCCCTATGGAACCTGTCAGCACCGACGCCTCGTCCGAAAGGATGTCCCCGAACATATTGGATGTAACAATAACATCGAACGATCCCGGAGCGCGGATAAGCTGCATGGCGGCGTTATCCACATACAGGTAAGATGTTTCAATTTCGGGAAACCGGGCGGATACGGCCGCCGACGTTTCACGCCAGAGCCGGGAAGACTCAAGCACATTCGCCTTGTCAACAACGCATACTTTTTTCCGCCGTGTTCCCGCGGCCGCATAAGCGGCGCACAGCACGCGCTCGATCTCCGTGCGGGAGTACATTTCGGTGTCCCAGGCGGAAGATCCGTCTTCGCTCCGGCCGCGGCCGCCGAAATAAATTCCTCCGGTAAGTTCCCGCACGATAAGAAAATCGAACGCCGCTTTCCCTTCGGGATTGGAGGAAGCGAGCACTTCATCCTTAAGCGGACACGCCGAACGGAGATGGGGGTACAGCGCAACAGGACGCAGATTGACAAACACCCCAAGGCCCTTCCGCAGCCCAAGGAGCGCCCGTTCGGGCCTTAATTCTCCGGGCAGGGCGTCCCATCCGGGTCCGCCCATGGCGCCAAGAAGCAGCGCGCCGCATTGTCCGGCCGCCTCCAGCGTTTCGGGCGGCAGCGGAACGCCCGTTTCATCAATGGCCCTGCCGCCCGCAAGAAGTTCCGCATAATGAAAAACATGCCCGAATTTATCCCCCAGCGCGTCCAGAGCCTTGACGGCGGGAGCCGCCACCTCCGGCCCTATTCCGTCTCCGGGGATAAGCGCTATTGAATAATCCACCATCGTCTCCTTCTACAGATACGCCTTGAAACGCCGTTCTATATCGCCTATCAGTTTATATTCAATCGAATCAACCAGCGCGGCGCGGCTCGCGTCAATGATGTCCGCGGAAACTCCAACGGTGCTCCAGTTCCGCATGCCGTCCGTTGATTCAATAAGAACGCGCACGCTGGCGGCTGTAGCCTCGTTGCCGTCTATGACCCTCACCTTGTAGTCGTCAAGCCTGACTTTTTCAAGCTCGGGGTAGAAGTGGACAAGCGCGCGGCGGAGGGCGCCGTCCAGGGCGTTCACCGGCCCGTCCCCTTCGGCGGCCGCTATTTCGTACTGATCCTCAACCAGCACTTTTACCCATGCGTGGGAACACGCGATGGCCGCCCCCGTCGGGTGTTCGCTTAC
>JAITJV010000229.1 GCA_031278755.1 Treponema sp.
CCGATTTGGCGAGTATTTCCGTGACAAGGTGCGGATTGATACGGAACAGCCGGACCAGCCTTGAATAAAAGGGGGCGGGATGCCGGTTCACATAAGCAAAAAAGGCCCCGACTTCGGCAAAACGCGCAATGATCGTTGCAAAGGCCGCTCCCGGCACTTCAAGCCGGGGAGCGCCCAGGTTCCCGTAAATAAGGACCCAGTTTCCGGCCGTGTTGATCAGGGTTGCCGCGGCGGATATCACGAGGGGAATTTTGGGATGGCCTATCTCGCGGAAGGAGCTTCCTATGCAGGAAGAGAAGGCCAGGGGAAAAAGGGTAAACGACACGAGCCGCAGGTATCCCGCCCCTATGGGCACGATGCGTTCCTGTTCCGCGTTTCCCATGGTCATCAGCACTATCATCTTTTCCGGGATAAAACGGCACAGGGCAAACCAGGCAAGAGAAGATCCAAGCGCGAAGACCACCTTGAAGCGGTATGCGTTGCGCATTCCTTCTTCATCTCCGGCGCCCCTGAACTGGGCAAGGTAGATTCCCCCGGCGCCGCATATCGCGTTGACGATGACGATGTGGATAAAATTGATCTGGTTTGCCACGTTTACCGCGGCCATACTTATGTCCCCAAGGCCCGCAACCATGAAGTTGTCGACAAGGGAAACCATGCTCATGATAAGCTGCTGGAGCATCACCGGAAGGGCGATGCTCAGGGCTTCATGGTAAAAATTCAGGGGACCCAGCCTTGTTTTGAATGTCATGAATCTATGCGTCTACTCCGAGGATGCTTTTAAGCGCCCATCCGACGGCGAAAGAAAACGCCGCGACGGCAAGGCTTATCAGCGCCATTTCCGCAAAACGCCGTTTAAAGTCAAGGTTCTTTGCGGTTGCAAGATAATAATTGAAAATAAAAATAATGAATACAGCCAGAATCAGGGTGCACCCCAGGGCGGTGAATTTATTCGCCCAGGCGAAAAAAGGCGCAAGGAGATAGGGCGCGATAAGAATAATAACCGTTATAATATAGGCTCCGCCGGTATAAATGGCGGATTTTACCGCCCTGCGATCGGCTTCCGCCCGGCGGGAAAGGTACTCCGAAGCTCCCATGGAGCAGGCTGCGGAGATCCCCGTCACAAGGCCGGCAAGGGAAATGAGCGATGTTTTACCCAGGGCGAAGGTAAAACCCGCAAGGGCGCCGGTAAGTTCGACAAGGGCGTCGTTAAGACCGAGCACAATGGAGCCTGTGTAGCGGAGCCTTTCTTCATCAAGCATTGCAAGAAGCTGATTTTCGTGGGCGTCTTCCTCCATGGCTATTGCCTTTGCTTCGGGAATGGAAACCGCGAGGGACTTATAGTTTTTGGCGGCGTCGTCTTCGTTCTTTTCCATCTGTTTGAGGGTGAAGGTAAACCCCAGAATACGGGCAATCAGTACAGTTTTAAATATTCTCAGAAAAGACGGCTTTGCTTCGGTTTCTGTTCTTTTCAGCCAAAAATCCGCGTGTTTTTTTTCCGCGCCGGCTATTTCCCGCAAAATATCCGCATTGTGGGGATCTTTGCAGATACCGGCAAGGCGTGTGTATACGTGGTATTCTGTTATTTCACGGGCCTGTACCGTTTTGACGGCCTTCAGCGTTTTTTCGTCCTGTATAATTTCCATTCTATTCTATCAGAGCCTGTTCCAAAACCCGGTTGGTTTTGGAACTGCTTCTATAATAATATAGTTAAACAATTCGCGTACCGCAACATAAATTTGCCTGAATATCCGGTTTGGTTCATACTTTTTGGAAAAAAACGACTAAAAAATAAACGATAAAATCAATAATGTCTAAAATTCTATTGACATGTTTCCTTGAATCCATTATTTTGGGATAATGAAAACAAAAAGAAGCGGAAGTTCTTTCAATTCGTTGAATTCAAAGCGGCAGCTTGAATCGATTTTTCTTTTTACAACCGGAAAATGTAACGCCCGGTGCGCCATGTGTTTCTATGCGAACGATATGGAAAAAAAGGCCCAGGATCTTACCTTTGATGAAATCAGGAAGATTTCCGAAACGGCGGGGAATTTCAAACGGCTTTGGCTTTCGGGCGGAGAGCCTACCCTGCGGGAGGATCTGCCCGAGATACTTGAAATGTTTTACAAAAACAACCACATCACCGACATCAACCTGCCGACCAACGGGATCATGAGCGACAGGGTTGTCGACTGGATAAGCCGTACCAGGAAAAATTGTCCCGGCTGCAATATTTCAATAAGCATATCTCTTGACGGTTTCGGGCAAACCCACGATACGCAGCGCGGCGTGCCGAGCTTTTACCGGGCCGCGGAAACACTCAAAAAAATCAACGACAATTTCCGCGACGACGGCCATGTGATCAAGAACATTGCGACGGTAATTACCAGGTACAATGTGCAGGAAATTCTTGATTTTACCGCCTGGGTGTACGGGCGCTTTAACGTTTCTACCCATACCATAGAGGCGGCGCGGGGGGCCACCAGGGAAGACGGGGTGAAGGTTCTTACCGAACAGTCCCTCCGTGAAATTCAGGATCGTATTGCCCCGTACTATCTTGGCTATGCCAAGCGTATAGGAGAAGGGATGAATTTTATAGGCCGCGGGCTTACCGAATTTTTCTATGTCGGGCTTATGCGGACCATGTACAACATCAGGGCGCAGAACCTTGAAAAGCCGACCTGCTGGAAGATGGATTGCACCGCCGGGGAAACGACCCTCGTTATAGATTACGACGGCCGTTTCCGTTCCTGCGAACTGCGGGACCCCATCGGCAATGTCAAGGATTACGGCTGCGACGTTCAGAAGATCATGTCGGGCGACGCGATGAAAAAAGAAATAGAAGCCATAGGCCACGGGTATAAGGCGAACTGCTGGTGTACGCACGGCTGCTGGATCATGTCGTCCATCACCTTCAATCCGGGGAAAATGCTCGCCATGCTGTGGAAAAGCAACAGGGAAACAAAACGCCTTGCGCGTGCGCCTATAACGGTAAACGAAGAACACCTGCAGGAACTCGAAGCGAAGTACCATCTTGACAGGGTAAAACTGGAAGAAATAGGGATCGTTGCGCCGGACAAAAGCGCCTCGAAGGGCGCCGCATGAACATACTGCTTGCAACAAGAGGATCGCAGGGCGACATCTATCCGTATCTGCTCCTTGCCTCTGAACTTGAAAAGCGCGGACATTATGTGACATTGAGCCTTCCCCGGCTTTTTGAAAAGGAAGCGAAGTCCATAGGGGTGCACTATGTTCTTCAGGCGTTTGACGATATCGAAGGCATGATGAAAGAAAAGCCCGGCGCCGGAGATCTTCTTGACTGGACAACGCGGGTTGTAGACAGCCAGTTCAGGGAACTTATCCCCCTGCTCCGCGATCACGATATACTTGTGTCGTCCAACACCGAATTTGCCGCAGGCAGCATTGCGGAATACTGCGGGAAACCCCTTATCCGCACGGCCTACGGCCCCTTTATTCCCGGGCGCGTTATACCGCCGCCGGTCTTCCCCTGGCCGAAGCCGCATCCTGTTTTCCGCCCGGCTTTTCTCTGGAAGGTCCTTAATGTGGGGCTTAACCTTATGGTAAAGAAGATACTTAACCGCAACAGGGAGGCGCTCGGTATGCCGCCCATTGCCGATCAGGGGGAACACGCCCCGGCAAACGCGGATAATTATCTCATGTATTCCAGATACCTCGGTAATACCGATCCTGCGTGGAAGTACCAGTGGGAAATAGGCGGTTATTGCTTTAACGATCTTTTTTTCTACGATAAAAAGAAGTATGATGAATTCATGGCTTTTATAAAAAAAGATCAAAGGCCCGTGCTCTTTTTTACCCTGGGAAGCTGCAATACTGAAAAAAGGGATAAATTTGCCGCCCGGCTTTTTGATATTTGCAGGGATCACGATTACCGCCTCGTGGTGGGCAGCGGCTGGTGGAAAGTCGGCGCCCATCTTCCGGTAAGCGAGAACCTTTTTCTTCTTGACTGTGTGATTCCCCATTTTCTCATTTTTCCGTTCTGTACGGCGATAATTCATCACGGCGGCGCCGGAACCACCCACAGCGCCGGACGGGCCGGCAGGCCGCAGATGATAGCGCCCCTGATTATTGATCAGTTCTACTGGGGCAGGCGGGTAAAGGATCTGGGCATAGGCCCGGGGAGTGTTAAAATGCCGGGTATTTCAAAGAAGTATCTTGAACGGAAGGTCGTCGATCTTATGACCAACCCTGCCTACAAAAAGAACGCCGCCTTGCTTGGCGAACAGATACGCGGTGAACGGGGTCTGGAAGCGGTCTGCGATCATATCGAAAGTTACGGTGAAGCGGCGGAAGAACGTATTGCGGAGTAGCCGCTCCTTGACGTATATAAAAGCCGTTTGTACATTTATAATATGAAGTTAATTGTTTTAGCCATTACCATATTGATGTATGCCGCCGTGGTTGTTTTTCCGGGCAAAAAAGCCTGGTCCACCCTTGCCGCCGCGGTCCTTATCCTGATCCTCAGGGTCGTTACCCCGCTTTATGCCGCCGGAACACTGGTAAACTGGAATGTATTGATGATCTATATAGGCAGCCTTGTGCTCGCCGAACTCTTTATATATTCGCGCGTCCCGGCGCGGATAGCGGATAATATTGTTTTATACTCGCCCAATTCCGGAATCGCCATTGTCATACTGCTGATTATTACCGGCCTTATTTCCGCCTTTGTGGAAAATGTGGCGACGGTCCTTGTGATGGCGCCCATAGCCCTTGCGCTGTCGGCCAAGCTGAAAATGGCTCCTACCCGTTTTATGATTGGACTTGCGGTGATGGCGAATTTGCAGGGAACGGCGACGCTTGTGGGAGACCCTCCTTCGATGATCTTTGCAAGTTATGCAAATTACGATTTTAATGATTTCTTTTTTTATAACGGGCGCCTTTCGATTTTTTTTATCGTTCAATTGGGTATGCTCGCGGGGGCTTTGTATTTCTACGCCTATTTCTCGAGAAGCAATAAAATAAAGATTGATGTCGGGCGCGAGCCTATTGTATCGCTTGTTCCTTCAGTACTGCTTGTTCTTATGATCCTCGGACTTGCCGTTAGTTCATTTTTCCATTCGGGTGTTTCGCTTGTATCAGGTTTGCTTGTCCTTTTTCTCGGCGTCGCGGGCCTCCTCTGGTACGCCTTTATTCGCCGCGAAGGCGCCGCCGCAATGTTTAAGCTGGTCAAAGGCCTTGACTGGGAAACGATCCTCTTCCTTATCGGGATATTTGTCATTATAGGGGCGGTTTCGGAAATCGGGCTGCTTGACGATCTGGTCAGGATGTTGAATAGAATAATAGGCGGCAATGTATTTCTGGGTTTTGTGGTTATTATTCTGGCGTCTGTTGTAATCTCCGGTTTTGTTGATAATGTTCCTTACATAATTGCCATGCTTCCCGTCAGCGCGGCGCTTGCCGCTTCGCTTGGTTTAAAACATGAGCTTTACATGTTCGCCCTGCTGATCGGTTCCTGCCTCGGAGGAAATCTTACGCCTTTCGGGGCTTCCGCCAATATAGTCATGGTCGGCCTCCTTAAAAAAGAAGGAATCACCCTTAACTTTTCCGGCTGGTTGAAAGTGGGGCTGCCTTTTACCCTTGTTACAACATTTGCCGCCTCGCTTTTATTGTGGTTTGTCTGGAGCTGGTAATTTTATATCTGAGCCGCTGTAAAAGGATCGCGAAGACAATCACATACACAAGGCAGCTCCGGTAGCCCCAGGCTTTGCCGATGTAGCGGTTGACAAGGCCTATAAGAAACTGGAGTACGCCGCCCAGTGAAAAAGCGATAACGATCATGGCGCTGCTTGCCGTCTGTGCGCGTTCCCTGAATATGCCTATGCCTGCCGCAAGCAGGGTAGGATAGCAGATCGCGAGAAAGAAACCCGTAAAGGGGAGTATCCAGACGCCGTTCTTCCCAAGGCCGAAGCCCGCGGCAAAAAGAATAATAATGGTGCAGACCGCGATGGAAAGGCTCCGGAAGTATCCTGTCTTTTCTATGATGAAACCGTTGAGGAGCCG
>JAITJV010000030.1 GCA_031278755.1 Treponema sp.
TCCTTTGCTCATATGGACTCAGTCCTTTTGTCAAAAATCCCGCCCGGGCAATGGCTGTCGGCATCTTTATTGGAGGATTTCTGGAAGCAGCCATTCAGCTTCCCTTTATTGTTAAAAAGGGGTATCACTTCTTCTTTGTTTCTGTGAAACGAGCCGTTCGTAATCCCGGCGTCCGGACTATTTTACGGCTTATAGGTCCGACCGTCATCGGAATGGCGGCTTATCAACTCAACGATCTGATTTCTACCGTTCTGGCCGGACGTGCCGGGGAAGGGATTGTATCAAGTTTACAATATTCCCTCAGGCTTCAGGAACTGATTCTGGGGGTGTTCGCAGTTTCGATTGGAACCGTACTGCTTCCGGATCTGGCTGAATATGCCAAATCAGCCCGGTGGGACATTTATAATGAACGGTTGATTACCGCTATGAAAATTATCATCCTCATCACTATCCCGATTACCTTCTTTTCGCTGGCCGAGGGACAGAGCTTGATACGCCTGCTCTTTCAAACCCGCAATTTTAATGAAGAATCGGTCTCTCTTACCTTGGCTGCTTTCACTTTTCACATGCCCGGACTGTTTTTTATCGCCCTGAACCGTATTCTGACACCTGCCTTTTACGCCCAAAGCGATTCCAGGTCCCCCGCTCTGGCGGGGATCATTTCTTTTGTGGCGAATATGACGCTCGCTGCCATTCTGGTACGGCTTATGCGGGGAGCGGGTATTGCCCTAGCTCTGTCCCTCGCAAGTACGGTCAATACCGCCTTCCTCCTCGTCTTTCTCAAAAAAAACCCAAATATCACCGTCGGCGGCGCTTTAAAAGAAGCTTTTTTTTACATGCTTAAACTTATCCTCTTTTCAGCCGTTGCAGTCCTTCCTGTTCTCAAGCTCAATCCCTGCCTGGAAGGCCTTTTCCCCGGCGGAAACCGCATCATTTTTCTCGGTATCCCGCTCATTATCAGCGCCTTCGTTTTCGGCGTCATAGGGGTGGCGCTCCTCATAATCAGCCGGGATAAACAATTCATGACCCTTATAAAGAGACTGAAAAGATAGATCGGGGGACAGAGCTTTGCTTTCCGCCTACCGCTTCCGCCTGGTGTAAACCGACACGCCGACCATAACGGCAAGGACAAATATATACGGAATGGCAAGAATAAAGTCGGCGGGAACCTCAATCACCCCTTGTACATAATTGGAAAAAGCGTCGGCCAATCCGAAAATAAAGGCCGCCGCAAAGAGGCCGAGAGGCTTCCTTCCCCCCAGATATATTACTACAAGGGCAATCCAGCCTCTGCCGGCGGAAATATTTGGAACAAAAGCGCCAAGATTCAGGCTGAGAAAGGAGCCTCCCAGACCGCAGGCAAGGCCCGAAACAAGAAAGGCGGCGAAACGGTACGTATCGGGCCGCAGCCCCAGCGAACGCAGCGCCTGTTCGTTGAGAGCGGAAGCCCGCAGCCGGTAACCGAAGGGGGTCCGGTACAATACGATCCATGCGGCAAAGAGAAATATCCAGCCTGCATAAATATAGGGGTTGAATTCGGGAAGCGGGGACAGAGCTTTAAGAACCACAACCCCCCGTGTCCCGAAAAAACGATCGGAAAGAATCACCGTAAATCCGGAAGCAAAGAGGTTAACCGCAAGGCCCGCAATGAAAACATTTGACTTGAGTTTCAGGGCCGCCGCCGCAAGAAAGGCGGAAAGAATCAGTGAACCGGCAATACCTGCCGCAATGCCCGCGGCGAAACTTCCCGTATACCAGGCGGCGGCTGCGGCGCTGAAGGCGCCTATAAGAAGGAGGCCTTCCAAAGCGATATTGAGCGTCCCCGCAAGTTCCGTAAAGAGCCCGCCGGCCGCGGCGAAGAGGAGCGGGGTCATAATATTTACCGCGCTAACCGCTATCTGCGCCACGGCGTGGTTCCTTTCCGTTTGAAAAGACCGCGGAGTGCGGCGCTTGTAACAAAGAAGAAGATAACAGACTCGGCTGTCAACGCTATTTCAACATTAAGATCGGAGAGCTGCATGGCGATACGGGCCCCCTGGCCTATCCAGGCAAAAAAGACTGCCGCCGGAATAAGCGCTGCGGGATTGTATCCGGCGATAAGGGCCGCAGCCAGACCGTTCCAGCCGACGCCGGAAGAAAATTCCTTCACCGTACCGTAATAGGTGCCGAATATCTCAAGCCCGCCGGCAAGCCCGTAAAAAGCTCCGCTTATAAACATCGCAAGGGTGGTAATCTTCTTTGTATTGATCCCGCCGTAACGGGCAAACATTTCATTGCAGCCGGACATACGCATCTCATAGCCCGTTCTGGTACGAAAGAAAAAAACCCAGGTCAGCAGCGTCAGAACAAGTGCGATGAAAACCGCCGCGCTTAAATTCGACGGGGGGAAAATACGGGGCAGCCTAAAAAATTCGGGTATCTTCTCCGTTGACTGAAGGCTTGTCAGGGGATCCTTAAAGGGGCCGGTTACCAGGTAATTAACGGCAAGGATCAATACATTGGAAAAAAGAAACGACGTTATAAGTTCGTTCGTGCCCCATTTGGCCCGGAAAAAACCGGACAATCCGGCGGCCGCCCCGGAGAGAAGAGCGCCCGCCGCCAGGGCAAGAACGGCTCCGGCCGCTCCCAGATGAGAGAAAGCCAGCGCCGCGGCGGTCGCGGTAAAGGCGCCGGCATAAACCTGCCCCTCGCCGCCAAGATTGAGCCTCCCCGCTCCAATGGAGACGGTAAGCCCCAAACCTCCCAATATGAGGGGCACGGCGCTGTTCAGCATGTTTCCGAAATAATAGCGGCTCATCAGGGGGCCGAGAAAAAAATAGGCGAGGGCCTTCAGGGGATCCCTGCTTAAAAGAAAAATCAATACAACGCATGCAAAAAGGGAGATAAAAAGAACAAGAACTACCGCAAGGACGGAGGCCGGAATTTCTTTTTTTCTCATAATCCGCTCCGCCGCATATCTTCCCGGCCCCGATCCGGCTTTATGCCCAGCATATAAGCCCCTATTTTTTCCCTTATATCCGGTTCATCATTGTTCGGCAGTTCCGCGGCGGCAGATCCGCGGTACATAACGATGATACGATCCGCATTGGAAAGGATTTCATCAAGATTGGTAGAAATAAGAATAACCGCCGCGCCTCTGTCGCGGAGTCCGGCGATTTCGGCGTATACCCTGGCGCTTGCCGCTACATCAAGTCCCCAGGCAGGCTCCGAAAAAACGATATAATCCCTGAACTGATCGATCTCGCGGGCAAGTATCACTTTCTGTATATTTCCCCCTGAAAGGGAACTGAGGGGGTCATCGCATTCTCCGTCAATTTCATAACGTTTCAAAAGACCGCGGGAAAAACGTTCCACCTCTTTCCGGTTAAAAATCCACCGTTTTGAAAAATCCGCGCGCCTGTCTATGATCATGTTTTCCGCCACCGACGCTTTCCCGGCGCTTCCCACCCCGAGCCTGTCGGCGGGAACAAAAGAAAGCCCCTGATTGCGGAGCCGGCTGATGTTAAGGCGGGAAACATCCTTTCCCTGATGCAATATCCTTCCCGACGCGGGATGGAGGAAGCCGCCGAGAACCGCCTCCAATACCCCCAGGCCGTTCCCGCTGACCCCGGCAAAACCGAGTATCTCCCCCGCGGACACGGTGAAGGATACATTTTTTAAAAGGGGATGCTCCTGCCTGCGGCGCCTTACCGTCACATGATCAAAAACAATGACAGGTCCGCCGCGCGGGTTCGGCTTTTGTTTGATCCTGAAATCATCTGTGCTTTCACCAACCATCATAACCGAAATGTCCCGCGGACTTAAGCCGGCGGTGTTCCGCACGCCTGCGAGGGTTCCTTTCCGCAGAACCGCCACACGATCGGAAATCTTTTTTATTTCATCCGGCTTATGGGTTATCAGGATCACCGATTTTCCCGACGCCTTAAGCGCCGCAAGGGTTTTAAAAAGGGAAGCCGTCTCCTGTTCCGTAAGGACCGCGGTAGGTTCGTCAAGAATAATAATATCCGCGTTCCGGTAGAGCATCATGCATATTTCAACCTGCTGCATTTGTCCCAGGGTAAGGGAAGAAACCAAATCCTCCGGCTCTATGGGAAAACGGTGGGCTTTGATGACGGCGGCGGCGCGGGACACGGCCTCCGCCGCGTCAAAAAAAATCCCCCGGCGGGGTTCGCGCCCCATCACCACGTTCTCGGCGACGGTAAATTCGGAAAACAGCATAAAATGCTGATGCACCATACCGACGCCAAGGCGGTCCGCTTCAAGCGGGCTGCTTATGGCGACAATTTTTCCGTTGATTAAAATTTCTCCCTCGGAAGGCTGTTCAAGACCGCAGAGTATTTTCATCAGCGTTGATTTTCCCGCGCCGTTTTCTCCCGCCAGGCAGAGAATTTCACCGCGGCGGAGATCCAGCGAGACGCCGCTGTTCGCCGGCCTTCGGCCCCCGGGGTAGATCTTGCCAATTCCCCTCATTTCAACAGCCGGAATACCGCGCGCCCCGGACGTGGAATCTGTCACAGCGGGGGAACCGTATACGCTACGCGGCCGGCGCGCATATCGTCCATAAAAGCGTCGAACTTTTTCCGTATGTCGGGAGAAACATAATTTATATAACCGGGATCTTCACCGGTAAAATTGATGTACCCTTCCCGAATCCCTACCGTTCTGGAATTTCCGTACTGTATTTTTCCTTCAAGCGCATCGGCTAGGATCTCCCTGGTAAGCTTTTTCTGTTCCATGCCGCCGCAGCCTACGATCACGCCGGGCGCCGATTGGTATTCATTGGTATTATGAAAGACCACATAAGCGCCCGCAAGGGAAGCCGCCCTTATGACGCCCTGCGCCGCGCCTCCCGCTATCACGGCGAATACATCCACGCCGGATCCAATCATGCTGGACGCAAGATCCGCCGCCTTGTTTGCATCGTACCAGTTGCCTATGACGCGAAAGTCAATTGCAATGTCCGGATCTACCCGCCGCGCCCCG
>JAITJV010000175.1 GCA_031278755.1 Treponema sp.
CCGCGTTCCATTCAGGGGCCCGGTACGCGTAATTATCCGACCTCATGGCGGGATCCCGTGTGGACTCAACAAGAAGCACCGATCCTGTACCGGGTTTTTTCCTTATGTAAAGATGGAAACCGCCGTCAATTCCCTGTTCTATCCTGAGATCGTCCCGCCCTACGGAAAGATCCTGGGCGTATAAAGCGCCCGCGCCGGCTAAAACAAGGGGAAGAACCACATAAAATAAACATTTGTTCATGGTATAATTATCGGTTAATTCACGGTGTTTGGACACGGCGGCTGTTCTTTATGTTTGAAACCGTCTCAACTGCTTGCGTTTTTTATAGAAATAATATAGAATCATAATAGTTTTGAAACTATTTCGAAAGGATTTCGACACTTGATTGTTGAACTAAACGACAGGGAACGGCTCATTCTTGACAGGCTGTCCTCGGACGGTTCGGTCAGCGTAAGCGCCATAGCCCGCGAACTGGGGCTGTCCGAGGTGACCATACGGGGGGATTTCAAGCTCCTGGAGGAAAAAGGCTGGATCAACAGAACCAGGGGAGGAGCCGCCCCCAGTATGCACCGCGGCATTCTGGAACGGCAGCGGGAAAAGCAGGAAGAAAAAAACGCCATAGCCAGAACCGCGGCGGAACTTGTACGGGACGGGGACGTAATCATGATAGAGGCGGGAACCACCACCGCCCTTGTCGCGCGTTACCTTCAGGGAAAACGGGACGTCCACATCGTTACCAATTCCACCCTTGTCTTTTCCTACGCCCGCATGAATCCGGGGCTGCAGATCACCATGACGGGCGGCGAATTCAGGCGGCATACCGAATCGCTCGTGGGGCCTATAGCCCTGGGAACCATTGCCCGCCTTAACGTCAGGCTTGCCTTTGTGGGAACGGACGGCTTTACCCTTGAACGGGGAATGACCACCCACCTTGTAGAGGGGGGGGAAATAGTCAAGGCGATGAAAGCCCACGCCGAAACGACGGTGCTCCTTGCCGATTCGGGAAAATACGGAAAAACGGGATTCATCAGCGTGCTCCCCCTTTCGGAAATGGATCTTATTCTTACCGACAGGAAACTTTCAGGCGAAGCCGCCCTGGAACTTGAAAGCGCGGGTATACACATTTCAAGGACGGGGTCGAAATTACATTCCGGGCGTTTGCCCGGGAATCATGTTCCGGACAAATGTCCGGAAATGGGGAGTTGATATGGCACATGTGCTGATTATGCCCCGCCAGGGGAACACGGTTGAATCCTGCATCATAGGCGAATGGAAGGTTAAAGAAGGGGATTCCGTTTCCGCGGACGCAACGGTCTGCATCATAGAAACAGACAAGGCCGCATTTGAAGTGCCCGCCGGAGCGGACGGGGTAATACTTCAAATTATCCGTGAGGCGGGAGACGACGTCCCCGTCCTTGAGCCTATCGCGGTAATAGGGGCGGCCGGTGAAGACTGGAAGGCCGCCCTTGCCGGATCGGCGGCGGCCGGAAAAGCCGAAGCGGCCCCGATTCCGGCAGGCTCTGTCCCCGCGCCTGCATCCGCGCCTGCGCCTGCACCCGCGCCGGCCGCGGCAGTCCCCGCGTCTGCACCTGCGTCTGCATCCGCGCCCGCGGCGGCAGTCCCCGCCGCGGGCGGTCCGGCGTCTCCCCGCGCGCGAAACCTGGCGAAACGGGAAGCCCTCCCCCTGGACGGCGTAAGCGGCTCGGGTCCGGGCGGCCGCATCATCGAGCGGGACGTCGCGGCGGTCCTGAATACGCGGCCGCCCCTCAGCGCCGCGGCAAAGGCCGCCGCCGCTTTGGGAAGCCCCGTCCCCGCGGCGGGATCGGGCCTTGGCGGACGGGTCAATGCCGCGGACATGGCGGGAGCCGTACAGGCGGAAGCCGGTCCGGACGCGGCCCCCGTTTTCGGCGAAGGAAAAATCACCGAAACGCCGATACGCGGCATACGGAAACTTATCGCCGGCCGCATGTTTCAGTCGCTTGCCGAAAGCGCCCAGTTCACCCTCAATTCAAGCGCACAGGCGTCGCGGCTTCAGGAATGGAGGGCGCGGTTCAAGGCGTCGGAAGACACGTATCCCGGACTTTCGAAGATAACGATCAACGATCTTGTTCTCTTCGCCGTTTCCCGCGTGCTTCCCCGCTTCCCCTTCATGAACGCCCTTAAAATCGGGGACAGCCTTAAAACATTTGAACGGGTTCATCTGGGCGTAGCGGTCGACGCCCCCCGCGGCCTTATGGTGCCGGTGATACGCGGCGCCGATCTGCTTACCCTGCCCCGTATTGCAGGCGAGGCGAAGCGGCTTGCCGCGGCGTGCCAAAACGGATCGGTCAAAACCGAAGAACTAAGCGGCTCAACCTTTACGGTAACCAATCTGGGGAGCCTCGGCGTCACAAGTTTTACCCCCATCCTCAACGCCCCGGAAGTCGCCATACTCGGGGTCTGCGGTATAGAGATGAAGCCTTCGCCCGTTCAGGGCGGACTCTTTGAACCGCACATAGGCTTCAGCCTTACCATCAATCACGAAGTGGTGGACGGCGCCCCCGCCGCCCGTTTCCTCAAGGGGCTTTGCGAGGCGGTGAGGGACATCGATCTTTTGCTCATTGGAGGATAAAAGTGTACGATCTTGCGATAATAGGCGCCGGACCCGCGGGCTATCTTGCCGCCGAACGGCTGGGGCATGAAAAGAAAAAAATCCTCCTTGTTGAAGAAAAGCATCTGGGGGGAACCTGCCTTAACATCGGATGCATTCCCACCAAGACATTGATCAATTCGGCGAAACTGTACCGCCATGCGGTGGAAGGCGAAAAATTCGGCGTACACGCCGGAAACGTTTCCTTTAACTGGCGGGAAATTCAAAAGTGGAAAGGCGAAGTAACGGAAAAACTCCGCGGCGGCATTGCGGCCATGATGAAACAGTACGGCGTTGACGTCGCCGAAGGCAGGGGAGAAATCGCCGAAGCCCCCAAAGGCGGCAGGCCGGGACGGATCAAACTCGCCGCCGGAAGCCGGTCGGCTGTACCGCAGGGCGAATACGAAGCCAGGGCCGTTCTTGTGTGCCCCGGATCTGTTCCGGCCTTCCCCCCCATTCCCGGCGCCAGGGACAACGCCCTTGTGCTCGATTCCACCGGACTCCTTTCCATAGACGCCGTTCCAAAAAAACTTGCCGTCATAGGCGGCGGGGTCATAGGCGTGGAATTTGCCGGACTCTTTTCGGCGCTGGGGTCCGAAGTTACCGTCATTGAAATGATGGATGAAATAGTTCCCTTCATGGACAGGGAGCACGCCCCCGTTCTCAGGCGGGCGATGAAGCCTGTTGAATTCCGCCTTGGATGCAAGGTTGAAAAGATCGAGGGAGCGTCGGTCCATTACACAACAAAGGACGGAAAAAAGGAAATCGCCGCGGCCGACGTCGTGCTCATGGCGGCGGGAAGGCGGCCCGTGCTTGAAGGATGGGGCGCGGAGCAGGCGGGGCTTGACTGCGGCCCCAAAGGGGCCGCCGTTGACGACGGAATGCGGACCAACATTCCGGGCGTCTGGGCGGCGGGCGATGTTACGGGGAAAAGCCTCCTTGCCCATTCCGCATACCGCATGGCGGAAGTCGCCGCCGCCGGCATAGCCGCGTACCTTGACGGCGGCGCGGACAAATCCGCCGCCGGGCTTTCCAACCGTATGCGTTATGACGCCGTCCCCTGGGCGGTCTACGGCGTCACCGAAGCCGCGGGCGTCGGGATCACCGAGCAGGAAGCCGCGGCCAAAGGCGTCGCCGTGCTCAAGGCGGGCCTTCCCATGCGTATCTCGGGCCGCTTTGCCGCGGAAAATAC
>JAITJV010000204.1 GCA_031278755.1 Treponema sp.
CCCAGGCAAGGTTGCCCGCCGTCGGCCGGGTGTCTTTAAGAATCTTCGCGGCTTCCTCAAGGCGGCGGTCAAAATCCGCATCATCCGCCTCAAGGGCGGCAAGGTACATGCCCCAGGCGGCGGCGGCCCCTATGAGTCCCGCGCCGCGCACGTACATGTCTTTTATTGCCCTGCGCACATCCTCCGTACCGCAAAGATCCATGATCTCGAATGAATGGGGAAGGACAAGCTGGTTGATGATCCTCACGGCCCGTTTATCTTCTCTAAGCCATATTGTTCTGTAATGAACACCGTTTACGTTCATGTCTCCCAGTATATATTTTCTTTGTAAGCTGTGTTAATATACACGCGGGACGCGCAGGTCCGGCAGATCATATACCCCGCCCTGAAGGGGGCGCGTTGTTCCCATAACCGGAGTATGCATACCATGAAAAACCTTGAGTGTTCCGCCCTGTTTACCGATTTCTATTCCCTCACCATGGCGCAGGGTTACTGGAAGAAAAACAGGAACTACAGGGCCGTGTTCGAGATGTTCTTCCGCCGCAGCCCCTTCGGGAGCGGTTATGCCGTCTTCGCCGGACTCCAGACGCTTCTGGAACGGCTCCTTGCATTCTCATTTTCCAAAGACGACATAGAGTACCTTGACGGCCTGGGTCTTTTTGAAAAGGCCTTTACCCACAGCCTCAAGGATTTCCGCTTCAGGGGTTCCCTGTGGGCCATGGACGAAGGAACGGTTGTTTTCCCCCAGGAACCGCTCATACGGATAGAGGGGAACCTTATTGAATGCCAGCTCATCGAAGGCATGCTTCTTAACACAATCAATTTCCAGAGCCTCATAGCAACTAAAACCGCCCGGGTGTATCTTGCGTCGGGAAAAGGTTCCGTCATGGAATTCGGCCTCCGCCGTGCGCAGGGGCCGGACGGCGCCATGTCCGCCACGAGGGCAAGCTACATAGGCGGCGCCATGGGAACATCAAATACCCTGGGCGGAAAAGACTTCGGCATTCCCGTGCTGGGAACCATGGCCCATGCATGGGTCATGGCCTACCCGTCCGAAGAAGAAGCGTTCCGCGCCTACGCTGAAATTTACCCGGGCCGGACGGTGTTTCTCATAGACACCTATGACACGCTTAAGAGCGGAATCCAGAACGCCGTCAAGGTTGGAAGGGAACTCGCCGCCAGGGGGCAGAATTTCGGCATCAGGCTTGATTCGGGCGATATACATTACCTGTCCGTTGAAGTACGAAAAATACTTGACGCGGAAGGTTTTCCCGGGGCGACGATCACGGTAAGCAACGATCTTGACGAGTCTATCATACAGGCCCTCACCGACGCCGGAGCGCCGGTCAATACCTGGGGGGTGGGAACCCGCATGGTTACCGGCGGCGAGGAGGCGGCCTTTTCCGGCGTATACAAGCTTGCGGCGCGGGACGACGGAGCCGGGAACATGATCCCCGTAATGAAATTCTCGGACAATCCCGAAAAAACCACCAACCCCGGCGTAAAGCAGGTGTGGAGGGTAAAAGACGCTTCCGGCATGGCGGTAGCCGACGTCATGAGCCTTGACGGCGGCGACGTCCTTGAAAAAGGCAGACGCTACGCCTTCTGGCATCCCCAGGCCGATTACCGCCACTTCTACCACGAAATTTCAGGCGGCGCCGAAGCCCTCCTTAAACTGCGCATCGACAAGGGCGGCCTTGTTTCAGAACTTCCCCCGCTTGGAGATATACGATCCCGCGCGGCGGCGGAGCTTGATTCGCTTGATCCAAGCTACAGGCGGCTCCTTAACCCCCATGTGTACAAGGTCGCCGTAACGGAAAAACTCAGGGAACTAAAGCTTGCCCTGATAAAAAACTATATAGGGGATTTATAACATGAACAACATACAGGTGGCGTTTTCAGGGGCTTCCGCGGGAAAAGCCCCGGCGGACCTGCCCGCGGGGATCAGAGCCGCTTCCCTCATCGATCATTTCGGCGTCGACGGGGATAAAATCGCCGCCGTGCGCATCAACAACGAAATACTTCCCCTTTCGGTAAAAATTGAAGTAAACGCGGAAGCGGAAGCGGTGAGCCTTGAGTCCCCCGAAGGCGCCATGATCTACCGGCGTTCCCTTGCCTTTATGCTCGCCATAGCGGCGCGGGAACTGTTCCCCGAGCGCAGCCTCTACGTCGGCCATTCGCTTGGAAACAGCTATTACTACACTTTCACGACGGGGAAAAAGCCTTCGGGAAAGGATATTGCAAAACTCAGGGAAAGAATGCTTTCAATCGTGCAGGAAGACCGGCCCATTGAATATAAAAGCCTCTCTTACCGGGACGCGCTGGATCTTTTCAATAAAAACAACCAGGCGGATACAAAGCTGCTCCTTGATCAGAGGAGCGAACCTGTAATACGAGTCAATGAATGCGGAAGCTATGCGGATCTTTACATTGAGCCGCTTGTCCCGCGCACCGGCATTCTTACCGCTTTTGATCTTATGGAATACCGGGAAGGCTTTCTTCTCCGTTTTCCCGCCGTGGGCCGCGGAAACATAATCGATCCTTTTGAAGACAGCCCCGGCATTTTCGCAGTCTACGACGAATATAAAAAATGGGGCCGCATAGTCGGCGTACACGCCGTGGGAAGCCTCAACCGCCTTGTTTCATCACGCGCCGTCCGTGACTACATACGCATAGCCGAGGCCTTTCAGGCCAAAAAGATCTCCGACATCGCCGAAAAAATATGGAAAAAAAGGGAAAGCGTCAAGATAATACTCATAGCGGGGCCTTCCAGTTCGGGGAAAACCACATCCGCCAAACGGCTTTCAATAGAACTCATGGTGACGGGAATAAAACCAATAGCAATAAGTCTTGACGATTACTATATGGGCGTGGAGAAAACGCCGAAGGATGAAAAGGGCGAACCTGATTTTGAATGTCTTGAAGCCCTTGACGTTTCCTTCCTCAACGAGCAGCTTCTTGCCCTTCTTGACGGAAATGAAATTACCCTTCCCCTGTACGATTTCAAAACAGGAAAACGAAAAAAAACCGGCGGAAGAAAAATAAAACTCGATCGGAGGACCATGCTCATCGTCGAAGGCATACACGGCCTGAATGACGCGCTGACCCCGG
>JAITJV010000216.1 GCA_031278755.1 Treponema sp.
GTGCAGATGTGCGGCGCCGAGTTTTTCAAGGGTTGCTTTTACCTGGGCCGTTTCGTCCTTGCGCATAAGGCCCGTGTCCATATACATAAGGTGGACCTGCCGCGGATCCAGGGTTTTAAGAAGCAGCGCCCCCGCAACGGTGGAATCGACGCCCCCCGAAACAAGGAGCAGAACCTCGTTCTTTCCTACGCGCTCCGCTATGCCCTCTCCGGTTTCACGTATGTACCGCTCCATGGTCCAGCCCGCCCCGCATCCGCAGACCGCGAATACAAAAGCGGAAAGTATTTCCCTTCCCCGTTCGCAGTGGGCCGCTTCGGGGTGAAACTGCAGGCCGAACCAGCTTTCCGTTTCGTGGATCACCACGGCGGGATAGCCCGTGGCGCTTTTCCCCGCTTCCCTGAAACCCGGAGCAAGTTTTGTCAGCGTGTCGCCGTGGCTCATCCAGGCGGTAATGCTTCCGCCGAAAGCGCCGAGGAACGCCGCGGCGCGTTTTCCGTTTTCGCCCTTGATCCCGTCAAGCGCGCCGGGCGCTATGCTTACGATCTTTGCGCCGTACTCCCGTTCGGGAAGCGGCTCAACGATCCCGCCCCTGTCGTGGTTCATGCGCTGGAGTCCGTAGCATATTCCAAGAAGCGGAAGCCCGCAGCCGTACAGTTCTTTGACGGGCGCGGCCCCTTCGCTTGTATAAACCGATTCGGGAGACCCCGACAATACGATCCCTTTGACCCTGCCGGATGCGGAATCCAGGATCCTGTCCAGCGGCGCATCTCCGGGAATTATCTCGGTATAAACGCCCAGATCCCTAATCCGCCTTCCTATAAGCTGGGTAGTCTGGCTTCCAAAATCAAGAATAAGGATCTTGTCCATGTTTCAGCGCGTCCAGGGGCTTTTCCTGATAATCGTTTCCTTCCGGTCGTACCCGACAGAAACAATATCAATAGGCGTTTCGCAGAACCGTTCGATAAATTCTATGTATTCCATCGCGGCGACAGGGAATTCCTCATAGGTAAGCGCGCGGGAAAGCGGCTGCTTCCAGCCGGTGAAGGTCCTCAGCACAGGCCGCGCGCCGTTAAGATCCTCAATGGATGAGGGAAAATTCTCCACGACTTTGTCCCCTATACGGTAGGCGGTACAGGCCTTGATCCCGTCAAGGGCGTCGTAGACGTCAAGGTGCGTCATTACGAGGCTGTCAATGGAATTGGTAAGGCACGCATAGCGGAGCGAAACAAGATCAAGATAACCGCAGCGGCGGGGCCGTCCCGTTGTGACGCCGTATTCCCTGCCCGTATCCCGGACAAAGCGGCACAGTTCATCTTCCGAATCAGGATCGAATTCGCTGGGAAGAGGGCCGTTTCCGACTCGTGTGGAATAGGCCTTGAAAACCCCCAGCACCTTGTCCAGCGCGCGCGGTCCGACGCAGCCGCCTATGGCGGCGCCCGCGGCGCAGGACATGCCGCTTGATACATACGGATAGGTTCCAAGATCCAAATCCAGAAGCGTTCCCTGCGCGCCTTCAAAAAGGATCTGCGAATTTTTCCTGTGGACAAGGTATACGGAAAGATCAACAGACATGGCAAGGAGCCTGTCAATATACGGAGCAAGAAATTTGCGGTCGCCGCTTTCAAGCTCATCCATTTTTTCCCGCCAGCCGAGATCGGCAAGACGTATGCCGTCGCGGTCGCTCTTCATGGAATAGGCGACGCCTATGCCCCGGCCCGTTGTGCCAATGGGTTTTTTCCGCGCGGCGTCCCTTTCCTTGTCTACCGCGATGTACCGCGGAAGAACGATATGCGCGCGGTCGGAAATAAAGACGCGGCCCGTGGCGTCTATCCCGCGGTCCCTGAGCATTTCAAGCTCGGTAAAAAGAGCCACGGGATCTATAACCATCCCCGCGCCGAGGATAACGATTTTATCCGGATAAAAAATTCCTGAAGGAATAAGATGCAGGGCGTATTGTTCATCGCCTATGACAATGGTATGCCCCGCGTTTGCGCCCCCTGAAAAACGGACGATCACCTGCGCCTCGTTGGCCAGGTAATCCACAATCTTGCCCTTCCCTTCATCGCCCCACTGGGCGCCTATCACTACTACCTTCACGGCTTCCCCCGGTATTCAGGATTAAGACCAAACAAACACTCCGTCACGCCCTGAAAGTATAGTGAAGAAACCCCCTTCAGGCAATGCGGTTTTAACTGCATTGTGTATATTTTTACAGATCCAGTTTGAGATCGTTTTCTTTTATCCACCCCGCTTTTCTTAACGGAAGCGAAATCAAAAGCGTTATAAGCGCGGGCAATACAAAACAGACAAGCGCAAGGCCTGTCCAGTCAAAAGGAAGTACCGCGCCTTTTTTCCCCGCGGCAATATCGGCGATCCAGCCCGCATATACCCCTATCTGCCCCACAAGTCCGCAGGTTCCCATTCCCGATGCAATCGCGGGCCCGTTCATCTCCAGCCTGAAAACACAGGTCGAAAGGGGGCCTGTAAGGGCGGCGGCAACGGTGGGGGGAATCCAGATCCGCGGATTTTTTACGATGTTCCCCATCTGGAGCATTGAGGTTCCCAGCCCCTGGGCGGCGAGGCCCCCCCATCTGTTTTCCCTGAAGCTCATCACGGCGAATCCAATCATCTGGGCGCAGCAGCCTGCAACCGCGGCGCCTCCCGCAAGACCCGTCAACCCGAGCGCCGCGCAGATCGCCGCGCTGCTTATGGGAAGGGTGAGTATCATGCCTACAATAACCGACACGATTATCCCCATGAAAAAAGGCTGAAGCTCCGTCGCCCACATTATCGTTCTGCCGACGGAACTCGCCGCCGCTCCTATTGCGGGAGCGCATAACATGGCGGCAATAACGCCGATCGTGATCGTAACAAGGGGGGTAAAGATGATGTCGATCTTCGTCTCTTTTGAAACAAGCTTTCCCGTTTCCGCCGCTATGATCGCGACGACATACACGGCAAGCGGCCCGCCCGCCCCGCCAAGGGCGTTGGCGGCGCCGCCCACCGCTATAAGCGAAAACAGCACCAGGAGGGGGCTTTTAAGCGCATACCCTATCGCAACGGCCATCGCAGGCCCCGTCACGGCTTTTGCGTAAGAACCTATTTCCACGAAGAGAGGGATCTTAAGCTGTTCGCCCAGGGTGCTTATTATTGTCCCGATTAAAAGAGAAGCGAAGAGGCCCTGGGCCATGGCGGCCAGCGCGTCAATCCCGTATATTTTCGCTGAAAATACGACGTCCTTTTTTCTAAGGAACTCCACTATGCCCGATCTGCCTGAATTTTGCATTCCCATTTTAGCACCTTTCCGATGTTTTTTTTCATTTCATCATAAACCAAATATCACCGAGGTACAACAACATAAACATCGAAGGCGCAGAGCGGCGGCCGGCTTCAGGAATTTACCCCCATGCCGAAAAGGGCGAAATCGTATTTTACCGGATCTTCGGGGCAAAAATCCCGCAGCTTTTCGGTAAGCTCCGCAGCCGCTTTTCTGCCGTTTGCGCGTTCAAGAAGGCCGAGGCCCAGCGCCGTGCGGGCGACGTGCAGATCAAGGGGAATATACAGCGCCGCCGGGGATATGCTTTTCCACAGGCCCATGTCCACCGCGTCGCTTCTTACAAGCCAGCGGAGGGCGAGGTTAAGGCGCTTGCAGGCCGAACCGGCTTCGGGATCGGCTATATGCTTTGTATACTTTCCGCCGTTCGCGGACGCCATCTCGTTTCTGAACCGTGAAATGCCGCCCCATACGCCGCCTGAAAACAACGCTTCAAGCGCGCCGTATTTTTTATAACAAAAACGCAGCCCTTTGCAGAAATACGCAAGATCGTTTTCAAAAAAAGTCCGGTGGACGCAGAGCGTCCCGAGTTTTTTCCAGCCGCCCGACATCACATAATCGTACGGGCTTGCGCCCATGAGGGAAAACATCCGCCCGGCGGAACGGAGTATAAGATCGCGCCTTCCCCACGCTATCGCGGACGCAAGAAAGGCGGCAATCTCAACATCAGCCGGAGAAGAAAACCTGCGGGGAAACCGCACGGGATCGGAAGCGATAAATTCCGGCCTGCTGATCTTCCGATACCAGGCGTCAAGCTGCTTTTTCAGCGCCATGGAACAGGACGAACCTCAGGCCCGTGAATAGTTGGGCGCCTCCTGGGTGATGGTCACGTCATGGGCGTGGCTTTCCCTGAGGCCCGCGGCGGTTATTTTGCAGAATTTTCTGTAGGTCCGCAGTTCTTCAATGGTTTTGCAGCCGCAGTAACCCATGCCCTTGCGGAGTCCGGAGACAAGCTGGTTCATATAGGAACGGAGTTCGCCCTTGTAAGGAACACGGCCTTCTATGCCTTCGGGAACCGGCTCTTCGTCCTTGCCCATCTGGTAACGGTCGCCTGAACCGTCGTGAATCGCGCCCATGCTTCCCATTCCCCGGTATTCCTTGTAGATCCTTCCGTCAAAAATAATTTCGCCGCCCGGCGCTTCCTTAAGACCGGCAAAGAGGTTCCCAATCATCACCGCCCCCGCGCCGGCTCCTATGGCCTTGGTAATGTCCCCGGAAAACTTGATTCCGCCGTCGGCGATAACCGGCACGCCCGACCTCGCCGCTTCTTCCGCGCATTCCCACACGGCGGTAAACTGGGGAACGCCTATGCCGGACACGATGCGGGTAGTGCAGATTGAACCGGGGCCTATGCCGACCTTCACCGCATCGGCGCCCGCTTCAATAAGCCGGCGCGTTCCTTCTTTTGAAGCGACGTTGCCCCCGATCACGGGAACGCCGAATTTTAATTTTATTTCACGCACGGCGTCCATGACGTTTTTTGAATCGCCGTGGGCGGTGTCAAGAACCACAAAATCAACTTTTACGTTTTTAAGGAGGGGAAGGCGGATTTCAAAATCCTGCGGCGAAACCGCGGCGCCGACGATAAGCCGTCCGCCCTTGTCTATGGCGGCGCGGGGAAAACTTGCGTGTTTTTCCATGTCCTTTACGGTAACAAGCCCCTTGAGGCGGCCGTCATTGTCAACTATGGGAAGTTTTTCAATACGGTGCCTGTCGAATTTTTCGCGCGCCCCCGCAACCGAAGGTTCTCCTTCAACTACGACGGGATTTTTCGTCATTACGTCGGAAACCAAAAGATCGTCGTCGCGGCAGAAACGGAGATCCCTGCTGGTGATGATCCCCGTAAGGCGGCCTTCCCTGTTAAGCACGGGCATTCCCGAAACGCGGTATTGATCCCGCAGCGCGATCACGTCCTTTATCTTTGCATCTTCGGCGACGGTTACCGGCGAATCAATGATCCAGTTGAGAAAGCGTTTTACATTCCCAACCTGGCGGGCCTGTTCTTCGGGACTGAGGTTTCTGTGTATCACTCCGGAACCGCCTTCAAGGGCGATGGCGATTGCGAGCTTCTCTTCGGTTACCGTATCCATCGCGGCGGAAATAACCGGAACATTAAGAACCAGCCCGGCGCACAATGTTGAACGGACGTCGCATTCTTTGGGAAGCACGTCGCTGTACCCGGGAAGGAGAAGCACATCGTCATAGGACAGGGCTTCGGCAAACATAATTTCATCCTCCAAAAAACCGCCGGGGCCGGCGGCCATACGGCCCTAGCCGCGCGGCTCCGGGCTGTTCATCAATCCGCGGTACTTTACGGCCAACTCCCTCGCCTTCTTCGCCGCAAGGCCGCAGTAACGTTCGGGCTTTTCAAAAAAGGAAAGGGCGGCCTTTGCGTCGGGAACTATTCCCAGCTCCGCCATCTTTTTCCCTATCCTGCCGAGCGTTTCCTTTTCGCGGGACAGGGCTTCCGCAAAACTCAATTTTTCTTTTTCCGCGGCAAGCGTGATCTTCCGCACTATTTCGTGGGCGTCCGAAACGCCGTCTTCGGCAAGAAGAATGTAGGCAGGCTCGGCAAGAACGCCTCCGGGAATTCCGCCGCCTCTTCGCAGGTTTTCAAGAAGCCGCTCACGGTCCGCTCCCAGGTCCCTGAAAATCTTCGTCATGCGTTCCACGGCGAGGGAAAAGCCCGTAACATAATCCGCAATAAAACGCTGGCTTGCGGAATTGGTAAGATCGCGCTGATGTTCGCTTATCTGATCCATAAAGAATGTTACCGCCCTCGGCATGAACGTCTTCCAGAGGCTCTTTACATGTTCGGAATTCCACGGGTTCCGTTTCTGCGGCATGGTGGAAGAACCGACCTGTTCCGCGGAAAAACCTTCCAGCAGTTCCCCTATTTCCGTGCGCTGAAGATTGCGGAGATCGTCGGCAAGGTTGGCAATAATGCCAAAGGCGACGTTGAACTCAAGGAGCAGCCGCAAAAGGTACTCAGGCTCCACAAGCTGGGTGGAATGTTCGGAAGGCTCAAGGCCGAGTTCCGCAAGATAGATCCTTTCAAGCTGCTCGGGATCTTTTACGATCATACCCGAAGCGTTATAGGCCCCGACGGCGCCGGCGAGTTTTCCCTTAAGGCCGCCCGCAAGCCGCTCGATTTCAAGAATGGATTTTCCCAGCCGCGAAACATATTCCGCGGCGGCAAAACCAAGCGTTATGGGAACCGCGTGCTGGCCGTGGGTGCGCCCCACCTGGGGCGTCTCCGCTTCCCGTTCGGCAAAATCGCAGAGAAGAAGCTCCAGCTTTTTAAGAAGGGGAAGCACAATGAAACGGGTTGCCCCCGCCATGCGGTACGAAAGGCCTGAATCAAGAATATCGGCGCTGGTTGCCCCAAGATGAACAAGAGAGGCAAATTGATGAGGCACTTTCTGTTTGAGCACATTCACAAGAGCCCTGATATTGTGCCTGACTTTTTCTTCTTCCTCATACACCTGCACAGG
>JAITJV010000269.1 GCA_031278755.1 Treponema sp.
GTTCAGGGCTTCCATGGCTTCGGCTGTTTCGGCGCCGGCGGATCTGAGTTTTGCAAGGGCGTATTCATACTGCGCCACCGATTCATCGTAGGCGGACCTGGCGTTTTCCCAGGCTTTAACGCCTTCGGCGTCCGTCATTCTTCCGGCGGTCAATTCTTCCGCGTAAGCGGAAACCGCCTCGGCGACGGCGAGCCGCTTTTCCCAATAGGCGGCGACTGTCTTTGCCCGTATAAGCTCCATCTGGTATTCATCAAGGTTGAAATCCTCGCTGGAAACTCCTTCGGAAAGTATGTCGGCAAGCGTTCCTGTTCCCATCACGATATTAAAATCATTTACCAGAGCGGATCTGGCTTCCAGGGCTTTTTCAATATAGCTGTTGTAAAGATCTGTCCAGGCCTCTATTTCTTTCTTTTTAACACTTTCAGACCCGCTCCAGTTGTTCCAGAACCGTATATTTTCCCGCGCCGCGGCAACCATGCCGCCTGCGGTAACATACATGTCCACCCAGGCTCCCGCCCGCTCCGAACCGGCCTCGACACGCAGCCGCGTTTCCTTTTCAAATTCGGCCCTTGCCTGCTTTATTGCCTTTTCAAGATTTTCCGACGCCTTCACGAAAAGCGCTTCCCCGGATTCAAACAGGGCCGCGGCGCTTTGCTCCCATTTCTGCCTTTCGGTTTCAAACCGGTTGTAGGCTTCCGTCCAGGCCTTTTCTCCTTCGGTATAACGGAGGCCGGCTTCCTGTTCCCACTCTATGCGGCTGATAAAAAAACGTTCCTCCGCTTCCTCCCATGCCTTGAGCCCGCGGTTGAATTGTTCCCGGTATTCTTCCAGCCATTCCGCGCCGGCCAGAGCGAGATCCCCGGCGCCGGCGGAGGCTTCCTCAATGCGGGTTTCAAGGGAAGCGATGCTCTCCCGGCATATCTGTTCCGTCTCGTCTATAAGCCGGGCGGTAAAGGCGGCGGCCGCTTCGTCTCCGCTTTTTTTCCTGAGGCTCCATACATCCCCGGTTCTGCGCGCGGTAAAAAGGCGTTCTTCCCGCGCCGTCATATTTTCGAATTCTTTCCACAGATTAAGGGGCGCAAGGGAAACGGCGGCTGAAAGTTTTTCTTCAAAGGCTTCCCGTTTTTCGTCCGGAATGGAAGCCAGTAATTCAGGATACAAAAAAATCAGGGCGTTGCTGTAATATGCCGATCCGCGCTCAAAGCCCGCTCCGGAATCCTCAAGCCAGCCTTTACGGTCCAGATCAAAATCACTTTCACCGGGGCGTATGACGAGAGGATCGCCTGTCTGTTCGTCATGGAGGATATTTCCATCTTCATCCAAATGGTAGGTATACCGGAGATGGGATTCCTGTACGGCGGCGGCCATTTCTTCCGCGGCGCGGGAAACGGCGGCGCCGAAAAAACGGTCGAGGAGCCATTGGGAAAAGCGGTTTTCAAGTTCAGCTTCGCTCCAGACATTGAGTTCTTCCTTCATCTCAAGGAAAAGAGCGCTGCCGGAAAATTCCGCCGCCATGGCTTCCCACGCGCCGAACGCGCGTTCCATGCCCCGCCGGGCCGTTTCCAGCCACTGCCCCGGATTTATCTCCCTGTCGGCGCGGCTGAAATGATAATCAAAGACCGCCTTATAATCCTGGAACGCCCGGTCAAAATATTCTTTGTCAGGCCGGGTTTGCGGAAAAACAGCCTGAGAAAAAAGAAACATAAACACGCAGGAAATCAACAACCTCGCCCTAAAGGGACGAGGTATGTTGTTCTCATAAGGTATTTGTATTGGGGGTTTAATACCTTTTTTAAGCGCCCTGACGCTCCCCCGCGAACCGGTGAGCGGGTTCTTATTAAACCCCTCAACACGAATAACGCCGGCCGCAATTTTCTTTGCCATGGCTATACCCCAAATCGAAGTTCTATCCCGTACAAACGGGACCTTCCCTTGTATCCGTTCAGCTATATATGGCGCGGAGCTTCCGTTTTGCTTCAATCAAAATAAAAAAAATTAAAAAAAATCTCCGGGAGCTTAACCGGAGATTCTGTAAAATTTGAAGTTTTCAGAAATGAACTTGTTTCAAAACCGAAGTTCCGGAACAGCCCCGGGCGCCCATGATTTTTTTGGAAAATCCGGGAAGCAGGGCAAAGGAAAAGACGCAGGAGCTTCCCACTCCCAGCATGGTAACAAGGGCCAGGGTTCTCATAAGGATATTGGAACCTTCGGTGAGGAACAAAAAAGGCAGCGCTCCTGCTATAGTTGTGCCCGCCGTAGCAATGAGGGCGGGTAAAACTTTTCGTAAAGCCCGGTACAGGCTTCCGGTATCACGCTCCGATCTTCCCGCCGGGGAAACGCCGGCATCTTTAATTTCACCGGCTATAAGAACCGAAGCGTTTACCGCCATGCCGGTAACGGTTACAAAGGCGCATGCTACAGCGGAATTGAAAGAACCCGATACGGCAAGAACGACGGCGGGAACCGCCATGGAAGGCGGCGCTACGGAAAGGACGGCGAGAGGAATTCCGAAAGATTCATTTACCGAGGCAATAACCATATAACAAAAGAGAAGCGCCGCCAAAAAAGAAAGAACCGTACCCGACAAAGATTCGGCGGCTTCCACTGCTTCCCTGTCAAATTCAAAAACATAACCCGGCGGCAAATCGATCTTCCGGATCTCTTTCATAACTTCATCCCGGACCCGCCGGGGATCCATGGGCCGGGTCCGTATCGAAATGGAAGCGATCCTTCTTCTGCCTTCCCTTCTTATGCCCGAAGGCTCGCTTTCTTCACGGGAAAAGGAAAGAGATCCAAGATTAAGGGCGCCGTCCCGCCTGCCGGCAAGAAGTTCCGATGTTTCTTTTCGGGAAAGCGCCGGCCGCTTGTCCGCGCCGCCCGCGCCCCTGATGCGCACGTCTGTTTCTCCGCCGGCCCCTGTCCTTTTATATGCGATCAGTCCGTGAACGCCCTGCCGCGCCGTTTCGGCAAACCGGTAAAAAGAAATCCCCGCCTCCCCGAGTTTTTCCCTGTCCGGTAAAAAAGTGAGCCGTTTTGTTCCGTCCTTGAAATTCAAAACCGTCTCCCGGATCAGGGGAACGCCTGCGCAGACGCCGGCGGCTTCTTTTGCAAATTCCCGGCATTTCCCGCCGTCGTCTCCGCTTATGGAAATTTCCCAGACACGTTCCCCGGGGGATGTTTCCGGAAAATACACAAAACCGCCGGGCAATTCTACAGACCGGGCCTTTTCCCTGATACGATCCGCGCCGGTTTTTTTTGGATCAAAAGTGATAAGCGCCGATCCCGATCCGGTCCGGGCCCCCGTCTGTACGGTCTTTATTTCTTCCGCGGCGGCAAGGGTTTCGGAAAATTCCGCAAGACGCCTGTCAACCTCTTCCGCAAGAAGGCCTCCGTCAAATTCAATATGGGCATAAACCGAATTTTCCGAAGCGGCGCTCAGGGGATCCGCGCCGGCGAGAACCACGGCGAGTATGCCTCCGGCGCTTAAAAGAGCGGCCGCGCACTGTACGATCCGCGGTTTTTCCACGCAGAATTTTACGCTGAACGCAAGGAACCGGAAAAAAACGCGCGGCGCACGGCGGGTTTTTCTTTTGAATTTTACGGCGTTTCCCTTCCCGCCCTCCCATAAAAAAAGGGGCGGTAAAAAAACAAGGGCCGTCACAAGCGAAACCGCATTTACCGCGCCTATGGCGAGGACAAGGCCGCGGCCTGAAGAAACGGAGAGGAGCGGTACAAGGGCGGCCATGGTTGTGGCGGCGCCGGATACCAGCGGGACAAAAAGCCGCTTCAGGGCGTCCTTCCCTTCGGAAAGGGCGCCGCATGCGGCGAATTTCTCGGAACTTAAAATCGCCGTGTCAACCGCCGAACCAACGCCGGCCGCAATTCCTCCCAAAAGGGCGCGGTCGGGATGCATGCCGGCAAAAGCAAGAACGCCGGCCGAAACAAGGCAGATAAGAGGGACGGAAAAAGCGCATACAAGCGCCGTGCGGGGGCCGTTCCCCCGGCCCGAGGTAAACAGGGCCGCGGCCAGGGCGACCATAAGCGATCCCTGCAGGGCGGCGATCAAAACCGATCGGTATGCCGCGGCTTCTTCCTCGCCCCTGTCGGAAAGAACGGTGAATTCAATATCACCGGAAAATTGTTTGATCTCTTCCCTTATCGCCCGGGAAAGTTTTTCCGCGCCTTCGCTGTTTCCCATAACGGCAATGACGGCAGTCCGCTTTCCGTTGAGCCGTGAAAGTATTTCAGGCTCCCTTTCTTGTTCATATACATCGGCAATATCCTCAAGGCGCACGGCGTATCCTCCGTCCAGCGGAACAAGGGCCCCGGATAGTTCATCGTACCTTCCGTCCACAACAACAGGAATTTCCCGGCCGCCCCCGCTCACCTTTCCCGCGGGGAGAAGAACGTCGTTCATGCCCAATGCGGCGGCGGCGTCTTCCGGCGTAAGCCCCGCCGCCGCGGCCCTTTCCTGTTTCAGGACTACGGCGATTTCGTTTATTCCCGTTCCCGATATTTCAACTTCGCCTGAACCTTCAAGGCTTTCAAGGCGGGGCTTGACGGCGCGTTCCAGAAAATCCGCAAGCGATCCCCGAAACAGGGGGCCTGCGGTTACCGCCGCCGTCCACAGGGGAACGCGGGCGCCGGACGAACTTTGAATTTCAGGACGCTGGACCGAAGGCGGAAGGGATTCATACACCCGCTGGGCGGCGTCCCGGACCGCTTCATAAGGCCCTTTTGCTTCACCGTTAAAATAAACGAAAACCCGCGTCCGTCCGTTCTCGCTTGAACTCTGTATATTCTTTACGCCCGAAACAGCCGAAAGGGCGTCCTCAAGGGGAATCGTGATTGTTCTTTCCATGCCGGCTGCGTCAATTCCGTAGTGCCGTATGGTAACGGAATACGAAAGCCCTCCGCCGCCTCTTTCACGTTCAGGGGCAAGGATGAAAAAAACGGAAAGCGCCGCCGTTCCCGCGATAATGCAGAGGCTTGTTTTTTTTCTGCCGAGCCAGTTCATCCTTTACGCTCCTCCGCCTTACGGAGAAAATGAATAAAGACAGGCGGCAGGGCGATGATCGTAAAAAACGTTGAAGCTGTCATTCCCGACATCATGGTCAGGGCCATGGATCTTTGGGAATTTCCCAGGGGCGTAACAACCAGGGGAAGCAGGGCGAGTATGGTCGTTACCGTGGTGACAAGCACGGGCCTGAGCCTTTCTACAGCCCCTGAATAAACGGCCGCCGCGGGGGCAAGCCCCCGGCCGGTTTTTGCGGCGCTGATTTCATAGAGGACTATGCCGCTGTTGACCACAAGCCCGAAAAGAACAACCAGCCCCAAAACGGTTCCTGAATCGGGGTTCATTCCCGAAACAAAAAGAGCCGGTCCCGCGCCGGCAAGGGAAAAGGGAACAGCAAGCATGAATATCAGCGGAAGGAGAAACGATTCAAACTGCGCGCCCATGGCGAGATAAAGGAGCGCCAGCACCAGCGCCAGGGTAACAACAAGGGAAGCGCGGTAACGGAAAAAAACCGATTCATCGGCGCGGGAGACCCCCGGCATGCTGAGTCCGCAGGGGCGATCCGATTCAAGATAGATCACATCGCCGCGGTCAAGGCGGGCAAGGGCGGCCCTGGTTTCGCGGTATTCCATTTTGCCCAGGGCGGCTACAACCGTGCGAACGCCGGACGGAGTAATTACCGGCATATCCATGAGGGCGGCCGGACTCAGGCCGCGGCCTTCCTTTCCCGACACCCGCACATCAAGGGGGCGGCCTTCAATTTCAAGTTCCGCGGCAACAACGCCTTCGGTTGCGGCATAGAGTATTTCCGCAATGCGCGCCGACGACATGCCGAGCCACGCAACGGCTTCCCTGTCCGGAAAAAGCCTCAGTTCGGGCCGCATTCCCGAAGGCCGGAGGGTAAGCGCCGCGCCTGTTTTCTTCCGCAGTTCTTCAGCCGCCCTTTCGGCGAGAGCCGCGGCCTCCCCGCTGTCCCGGCCCCGGACGGCCAGCGTATAGGCCGGCGAAAGGCCGAGTATGCGCGCGGCCTCATCCACCGGAAAAGCGGCGGAGGCTTCAGCTTCCACGGCGGCCGGGCGTTCCGCAAGAACCTGCTTTGTTTCTTCAAGAACTTTCGCGGGTTTCGTCCTGCCGTCAAGAAGACAGCGAAAAACAAGCTCTTCTTTCCTGTAGTCCGCATCCGCCCTGCGGCCCTGATCCTCATCCTCCGCGCCCGCCCTGCCGAACACCCCGCGTATTCCGGGAATTTCCGAAAGAAGGCGTGAAACGGCGGCGCCTTCTCCGGCCATGATCTCCATGCCCGTCCCCGGCGGGAAAACAAGGGAAACGGCGATTTCCGGCGCTTCATCAGGATTCATGAAAACCGCAGGCCTTATGAACAGCATGATCCCTCCGGCAAGAGCCGCGGCCAGCGCGGCGGCCGGTATTTTCAAAGGATTTCTCAGGCTTGCCCCAAGCAGGCGCCGGTACAGTTTTTCAGGCAGGGTATCGCATCCCTTTCTCCGCGTCTTTTTATCTTCCCTGAAAGTAAGACGGTACAGGGAAGGCAGGCAAAACTGGGCGTAGATCCACCCCATTGCGATGGATGACACAAGGGAAACGGAAAGATCGCCGTAAAGCGAACCGAGAGGCCCGGGCAGAAAAATAACGGGAATAAAAACCACCGCCGTGGTAAGGGTTGAAGCAAAAGACGATCCTGAAACGGAAGCGGCGGCGTATCCCAGTTCTTCGGGAAGGGGTCTTTTACCGTTAAGGCAGGATGAGGCGAAATTCCGGTGAAGCAGATCCAGTACGATTACCGAAGTATCGGACGCCAGCCCCACCCCCACGGCAAGCCCTCCAAGGCTCATACTGTTAAGGGATCTTCCCGAAAAGGCCAGAACGCAGACGCCGGCCGCCGCGGAAACCGGAATGGAAACCGCCGCCAGAAAGCCGTACCGTATTCTTCCAATAAAAATAACAAGGGAAACAATAACCGCGGCGGCTCCAAGGCAGAATGAAACGGCAAGGCTCCGTACGCCGTTGATTATCCCCCCCGAGGCGTCATAAAGAAGCCGTATTTCCGCGTCCCTGGAAAAAATTTCCGCCGCTTCGTCAACAACTTTTTTAACGTCCTTTGAAAGCCGTACCGGACTTGCCCCCGGCCTCCTGTAAATTTCAAGGGCCGCGCCCGTCCTTCCCCCTTCAATAAAGACACTCTCCGGAGGGCTTCTCTCAAGCGTTAAATCCGCCGTATCGGAGATTCGCAGCGGACCGGAAACGGAAGGCAGAATGAGGGAGGCGAGGGCGCTTACCGACCGGGGCCGCGCGGAACTCACCACTACAAGCTCCCTGTCCCCTTCCCTCGCGTTTCCCGCGGGGACCTCCGCAGTCTCCCTGGAAAGAAGGGCGGCGAAATCATCGGGGTTGAAACCGCGGGCAAGCGTCAGGGGAATGTCAAGTTTTATCTGCTCTTCATCCTTTTCACCGCCGGAAAGAACCACCCGGCTTACGCTGTCTATTCTCCTCAGCCGCGTCCGCAGTTCATACTCCGCAAGGTTCCGGGTAAAGCTTCCGCCGTTCCGGTCATGTTTGTCGAAAACGGCGACGACCGCGTGGGCCGCCCCTTCAAAACCCGGAATCACCAGGGGTTTGCGTATTCCGTGGGGAAGCCCGGGGTATGCGGCGTCTACCGCTTCGCGGACCGGCACCGAAGAAGCGGCGCTGTTTTCCCCCCACCGGAAATCAAGGGTGATGAGGGAGGCTCCGTCCCTTGATATGCTTCTTATCCGCTCAAGCCCTTTTACCGAAGAAAGGGCGTCTTCAAGCGGGATGGTGACAAGGGATCGGATCTCATCGGCGCCCATGCCGGGATATACCGTTTCCACCATTACCTGCGGGATGAAAATTTCAGGAAGTTTATCCAGCGGGAGAAAGGAAAAACAAAAGAGGGCGCCCAGAACAAGGGCGGCCATCCCCATGATCACCGTAACCGGGCGTTTTACAAAAAATGTAACAAAGTTTTTCATATCCTTCCTATTTCAAAAGGGGAATCCTAAAATCATTTTCATTCGTGTTTCCGAGGCTGTCCCTGAGACCGGCGCCGATAATGAAACTCACTATTCCTGAATTAATGCGGTTAACAATCATTCCGCGTATCTCAATACGCTCCAGATTCTTCCAGATCGGTTCGGGCGCCGCTTCAGAGAAACCGCTGTTCCGCACCGTGCGGGGGGAAAAAGAAAGCGCGTTATTGGTGGCATCCACCCTGAACAGCCCCATAAGGGAAAGAAGATCCACGGAAGCGTCTTCCGCGGTATCAAAATAAAGTTCTATCCACTCCGGCGTTTCAACACTGTAGGGGAAACGCCCTTCGCCGTTTCCGATGGGAAGATCCTCAAACAGATCTTCAACAGAATAAACAGCGGGTTCCCGCTCTCCGGGATCCTTTCCCGGCGCCATGGGAAGGCGGATGCCGGCGAGCGACGGAGGCTTGGAACGGGGGCCGTCCGCGTATACACGGAACAGGCGCGTGTCTTCGCTTTCGTTTCCCGCTGCGTCCCGTACGCCGGGGCCGAGCCTGAAAAGAAACCTGCCTTCCCATTTCGGCGTTTCGGAAAGTGAAAAGACAATCTCGGCCGCCGTCCCCGGCATGGTTTCAAGAACGGGCGGGGCCGCCCCTTCGACGCTGAGGGCGGATCGTACCGAGGCGGCGTCCACTTCTTCCTGAAAGACAAGAACAAGTTTATCGTCTTTTTCCCAGAGCGGATTTTCAACAAAAGTTCCGGGAATTTCTTCCGCCAACTCCCTTTGGGACCCGTCTTTTTCAAGCGCCCGGGCCGCGGCGAGAAAAGGTTTCTTCGTATCGGTCCCTGAAATAAAAACGCTTGTAATATCTTTTCCCAGCGAAAGACCCGTCATTCCGGCAAAGGATGATGAAATACGGATCTCGTAACGCTGTCCCGTGATCCATTTGGCCGCCGGCGTAAACACCGCGGCGTTTCCTTCCGTATCCCAGACGCCGCCCGCCGAAGGATTAAACGAAACATAATTCAGGAGGGAAGCGGGCGGAACAGGCTCCGAAAAAATAATTTTTATCTTTCCCCATTCGTCTTCGAGTATCCCGAAAGATCCCGGTTCAATAGAAACAACGCGGGGTGCGGACGATGAGGGACGGGTGGTGAAAGAACCGGTGAATTTATTGTCAAGGGAAAGCCCTTTACTGTCGGAAGCGCCCGCGGCGACGGCGACCGTGTAATCCCGGTTTGCCTCAAGGGGAGAGAGGGGACGGAAAACAAGGCGGCTCCCCGCCCATTCA
>JAITJV010000180.1 GCA_031278755.1 Treponema sp.
CTGTCAGGCCTGGAGAAAAAATACCCGGGCTTTCTTTCGGCTTCTTCCCGGGCGGGGACCCTTGCCCCCATTCTGGCAAAAATGAAAAAAACCGACGTCCCCTGTCTTTACTGGGCTTCCGCGGGCGTTCTTTCGGCCTTTTCGCTGGATCCCTTTGACTCCAGCCTGGGCCTGCGGGTGCCCGATCTTATGACCTGCATAGACCGGGCCTACGAACTTGATCCTGATTTTAACAATGGGGCGCTGGACGATTTTTATGTCATGGCCCTTTCCGCCCTGCCTCCGTCCCTGGGGGGCGACAAAAGCAGGGTAGAAGGCCATTTCACCCTTTCCCTGAAAAAATCCGGGGGCAAGCTCGCCGGCCCCTATGTTTCCTACGCCCAATCGGTCTCGATCCCCGCACAGGATTATGATACGTTTAAAAAGTACCTTGAAACGGCCCTTGCCCTTGATCCGGACGAGGTTCCGGAAAACAGGCTGGTAAATATTATTTCCCAGCGGAAAGCCCGGAACCTCCTGAATTCGGCTTCCGATTATTTTATACTGGAAGATTTTGAAGAATGAAGACCTGTTTATTAAAGGAGCTTCCATGATGGTGCATGTTCAAAAAAAAGCGTCCTGCGTATTCTTTGCCGTTTTTCTGATGCTGGCCCACGGACTTTACGCCCAGAGGCAGCGGCCGGTGATCATCACCCTTGCCTCCGCCCTGCCGCGGAATTCCACCTGGGGAAAATCCCTTGACCGCATTGCGGCCGACTGGATAAGGCTCTCCAACGGAGAAGTTACCCTGCGCATTCTTCATCAGTACCCGGGTTCCGAAGGGGAATACATGATGAAGCTGCGGCAGGACAAAATTCAGGCCGCCGTGTTTACCAGTGTAGCGCTTAATTCCATAGCGCCCGAAGTAATGGCCCTGAGCATCCCCCTTTTTATCCGCAACAACGGCGAACTGGACGCGGTGCTGCGGGAGGTAAGGCCCATTCTGGATTCAAAGATCGAAGAGAAGGGCCTTGTCAATCTGGCGTGGGCCAAAGCCGGATGGGTCAAGATTTTTTCCCGTACTCCGGTCCGCGTTCCCAACGATCTGCGCCGTCTCAGGGTGGCTACAAGCCCCGATGAAAAGGAACTGTTTGACGCTTTCGAGAGTATGCGTTTTCAGATGGTAGGGGTGACTATTTCCGATACGGTGCAGTTCCTTAACAGCGGGAAAATCGACGCCATTTATCAAAGCCCCGTTTCCGTCAACGCCTACCAGCTTTACCGCGTAGCGAACAACATGTGCACCGTCAACATCGCTCCCTTTATGGGCGGTATATTAATGAGCAAAATAGGATGGGACCGCGTCCCCGACAGGCATAAACCCGCGCTGAGGGAAGTAATACGCCAGGCGGGGCTGGAATTTGAAAATTCCTTCCAGCGGAGCGAAGAAGAAGCCGTCGCCGACATGAGGCGCAACAACATCATCATCAACACTATCACGCCGCAGGAAGAAGAAGAATGGTACCGTGACATAGGAAGCTACATTCCCGGGCTTGTCGAAAAAAATATATTCAACAGGGAAATGTACCAGCGCATCGTGGGCATACTGGAAAATTACAGGCGGGGACGTTAATCATGACGGTAATCCGTCCCGGGGAAATACGGAACGAAGATCCGGACGCGAAGCCCCGGAAAGATTCCCGTTTTCACGCGGTTCTTTACCTTGTTGAAAACGGACTGTGCGTCCTTTCCATGGCGTCCCTCGCGCTTCTGCCCGCGGTAAAAGCCTTAAAAAGGATAATCACCCATACGGGTATTTCGGGGGTCGAGGCGCTCATAGTGCATCTGCTCCTCCTTACCGGCCTCCTCACGGGGATGATCACGACAAGGAAAGAAGAACATCTTTCAATCGCCCTGATACAGTATTTTTCGGGCGAAACCATAAAGCGGCGCCTGCGTATTTTTACCAATCTTCTTTCCGCCTTTATCGTAACAATTCTCGCATTCTGCGGTCCGGCCTTTATCAGGATAGGCCTTACCGGAAGGATCATAGGCTTTATGCCCGACCGTATCTTCGCCCTTATCATCCCCGTTGGCTATCTTGTTATCGCCTGCCGTTTCGCGCGGCGAACGGGGCTTACGGGCTGGAAACGCGTCTTTCCCGTCCTTGCGCTCCTTTTGGGCGCCGCCCTGTCCTTTCCCCAGATTGCAAAATTTATATGGGGATACGATCTTCCCGTCTGGGCTTTCAACATTTCCGACGCGCTTTCCCTCGCGGCCTGGTATACGCGCCTGCCGGTGGTGATCTTTCTTCTTGTTTCCGCGCTGGCGGGAACCCCCCTCTTTGTGGTAATGGCGGGACTGGTGCTTTTTCTCCTTGAAGGGATGGGAAGCCCGCTTGACGTTGTCGCCACGGACATCTACTCGGCCCTGACCAGCGACAGCATCATCGCCATTCCCCTCTTTACCCTGGTGGGCTTCTTCCTTTCCGAAAGCAAGGCCGGCGAACGGCTGGTTATGACCTTCCGCAGTTTCTTTTCGTGGATTCCCGGCGGCATGATCATAGCGACGGTGATCATCTGCGCCTTTTTTACTTCGTTTACCGGGGCTTCCGGGGTGACAATACTTGCCCTCGGGGGAATTCTTTTCACCATACTTTCAGAGCACACAAAGTACCCGGAAAAATTTTCAATAGGCCTCCTGACTTCCGTGGGAAGCGTCGGCCTCCTCTTTCCCCCGAGCATACCCCTCATACTGGTGGCGACGCTTTCCGAAACCGACGTATTCAAAATGTTCGCGGGCGGCCTCCTTCCGGGCCTTATTCTTGTCGCCGCCGTAATAGGTTTCGGCATCGCGGCGTCGGTACGGATCAAAATACCCGTCGAGCCTTTCAGGCTGAGGGGGGCGCTTTCCTCCCTCAAGGGATCCTGCCTTGAGATCATACTCCCCTTCTTTCTTGTCATAAGTTACTTTTCAGGATTTCTTTCGCTTGTGGAAATAGGCGCCGCCGCGGTAATCTACATATCAATCGTCGAAGTGCTCGTACACAGGGACATAGCGTTGAAGGATATTCCGCGGGTCTTCCTCAAGGCGGTGCCCATAACGGGCGGCGTGCTCGCCATACTGGCGCTGTCCCAGTCGCTGTCTTTCTACATCATAGACACCAACGCGCCGGCCAACCTTGCCGAATGGATGCTTGTCGCCGTTTCATCAAAATATCTTTTTCTTCTGCTGCTTAACCTGGCCCTGCTTGTCGTAGGCTGCCTCATGGATATCTTCTCGGCGATACTGATCATACTTCCGCTGGTCGTCCCGCTGGGTCAGGCGTATGGGATAGATCCGGTGCACCTGGGGATCATCTTTATCATCAACCTGGAAGTGGGCTTCCTTACGCCCCCTGTCGGGCTTAACCTGTTTCTGGCGTCGTACCGTTTCAAGAAACCTTTTGTGGAAATATGCCGGTGCGTGTACCCTTTCCTCATTATACAGTTTGCCGTGGTGCTGCTGGCAACCTATGCGCCGTCCCTTTCACTGTGGCTGACGGGGCTTTTCGGGCATTAGGGGGCGGGAACCTCCAAAAACCGGCGTTTTTAGAGGTTCCCGCCGGTACAGCCTACGGATTCTTGAGTTCGTGCAGTTCCCGGAGGCTGCGCAGTTTGAAGATCGCCTTCTCCTGAATCTGCCTTACCCGCTCGCGGGTAATTCCCAAAAGTTTTCCCGTTTCCTCAAGGGTAAGGGGGCCGTCTCCGGCAAGCCCGAAGCGGAGCTGGATGATCTTCATTTCGCGTTCGGAAAGATGGGTAAGAATGTCTCCCATGGTCTCCTGCAGGGTCATGGAAAAAACCATCTCAAAAGGCTCCTTCATGGATTCATCCCTGATAAGATCGGCAAGCCGGGTAAGGTTTCCGTCGTCTACTATTGTATCAAGGCTTGTGGTTTCCTGCGAAAGCTTGACTATTTCCTTTACTTTGGAAAGGGGAACGCCCAGATAATCGGACAGTTCTTCTTCACTGGGATCGCGGCCCAGATCCTGGGCAAGCTGTTTTGCCACAAAGTAGCACTTCTTTATTGTGTTGAGCATGTGAATGGGGATGCGTATCACCCTGCCCTTGTCGGCTATGCTCTTGATAATCGCCTGCCTGATCCACCAGGTGCCGTAGGTTGAAAAACGGCAGCCTCTGGTGTAGTCGAAGCGTTCAACCGCCTCTATGAGTCCTATATTGCCTTCGTCTATCAGATCAAGAAGGGAAAGCCCCCGGTGCTGATAATTTTTTGCTATGGACACGACAAGGCGCAGATTGGAATTGATCATCCTGTTC